>NZ_DAIOIA010000130.1:0-7914 GCF_036744435.1 Propioniciclava sp.
AACTTCGAGCTCACCGGCCTGATGCCCGCCCCGCGTGGCGTGCCGCAGATCGAGGTCGCTTTCGACATCGATGCCAACGGCATCACGCACGTGTCCGCCAAGGACATGGCCACCGGCAAGGAACAGTCGATGACCGTCACCGGCGGCTCGGCCCTGGGCAAGGAAGACATCGACCGCATGGTCCGCGACGCCGAAGCCCACGCCGACGAGGATCGCAAGCGCCGTGAGGCCGTCGAGATGCGCAACGAGGCTGACTCGCTCGCGTTCCGCACCGAGAAGCTCCTCAAGGACAACGAGGAAGCCCTCGGCGACGACGTCAAGGGCCCGGTCGAGGCCGCGCTCGCCACGCTGAAGGAGGCCCTGAAGGGCACCGACAACGACGACGAGGTCAAGACCGCGATGAACGACCTCAACGAGAAGGCGTCCGCCATGGGCCAGGCCGTCTACGCCGCCGCCCAGGCCAAGCAGGCCTCCTCGGAGAGTGACTCCGCGAGCCAGGGCGAGTCCGCTACGAGCGACAGCGCCGACGAGGATGTCGTCGACGCTGAGATCGTGGACGAGGACGACAACAAGTAACGACGAGGCGCCGGCTGGGTAGGCTCCCGGGTGACCGGGGCGGCCTGCCCAGCCGGTGCCACACATCGCGAGGAAGTGGAGCACACACGTGAACGACCAACACCCCGACGACCCCACCGGCGCACCCGAGGGCTCGGAGCCCAGCATCCAGGTGCCCGACGACGCGTCGTCGATCACCGACGCGGCACCCGAGGCCGATGAGGTGACCACGCTGACCCAGGCGCTGGGCGAACGCACGGCGGATCTGCAACGTCTGCAGGCCGAGTACGTCAATTACAAGCGCCGCGTCGATCGTGACCGCCATGTCGCCCGCCAGGCAGGCATCGACCAGGTCGTCGGCGACCTGCTGCCTGTCCTGGACGCGATCGACGCCGCCCGGCACCACGAGGAGCTCGAGGGCGGCTTCAAGCTCGTCGTCGATGCCCTGGAGAAGGTCGCAGGCAAGTACGGCCTGATCGCGTTCGGTGAGGTCGGCGATGAGTTCGACCCGCACCTGCACGAGGCACTGATGCAGGTCCCCATGGAGGGCGACCACGCGCACCAGATCGTGTCCTCGGTGATGCAGAAGGGGATCAAGATCGGTGATCGTGTCATCCGGCCTGCGCGCGTGGGCGTCGCGGACCCCAACTGATCCAGCCAGCGTGATCCGGGAGGAGGCATCGTGAGCACGAACGCGGAGAAGGACTACTACAAGGCGCTGGGCGTCTCGAAGGACGCCAAGCCCGACGAGATCAAGAAGGCGTTCCGCAAGCTGGCCCGCGACAACCATCCCGACCAGCATCCCGGCGACGCGGCGGCGGAGAAGCGCTTCAAGGAGGTCTCGGAGGCCTACTCGGTGCTCTCCGACACCAAGAAGCGCAAGGAATACGACGATCAGCGCTCCATGATGGGCGGGTTCCGGTTCCCCGGGGGCGGTGGCAGCACATCGGGAGGGGCCTCCGGTCCCTCCGTGGAGGATCTGTTCCGCAACGCGGGCGACCAGAACATCTCCGACCTGTTCGGGGGGCTGTTCCGCAACTCGGGCGGGTCGCGCCGCACCACGCGCACCACGGCGCGCCGCGGCAGCGACATCGAGGGCGAGGTCAGCATCGAGTTCGACCAGGCCGTCAACGGCACCACCGTGTCGATGCAAACCATCTCCGATACCCCCTGCACCGCGTGCCGCGGCACGGGCGCGGCGCCCGGGACGGCGCCCGAGATCTGCCCGACCTGTGAGGGCTCCGGCTCGACCATGACGCAGACCTCCGGGGGATTCACGGTCTCCGAACCGTGCCCCACCTGCCACGGACGCGGACTGTACGTGGCCGACCCCTGCCCGGTGTGCCACGGCTCAGGGAGGGGGCGCTCTAGCAAGACCATGCAGGTCCGCATCCCCGCCGGCGTCGAGGACGGTCAGCGGTTGCGGCTCAAGGGCAAGGGCGGCGCGGGCGAGAACGGCGGCGCCGCCGGTGACCTGTTTGTCTTGGTCAACGTCAAAGCACACGCACTGTTCGGCCGCAAGGGCGACAACCTCACCGTCACCGTTCCGGTCACCTACTCCGAGGCGGCGCTCGGCGCCGACATCGAGGTGCCCACTCTGGGCGGACAGCGGGTCAAGCTGCGGATTCCGGCGGGCACCCCGAACGGGCGCACGTTCCGGGTGCGTGGCCGCGGAGTGCCGAAGAAGAACGGGGAGAAGGCAGACCTGCTGGTCAGCGTCGAGGTCCAGGTTCCGTCGGCGATGAACGCGGCGGCGACGGAGGCGCTCAAGGCGCACGCTGCGGCGCTCGGCTCGACCGACCCGCGCGCCGGGCTGTTCGCGAAGTGAGCTTGGCATGAGTGACGCCCTGCCCGCCAATCTCGACATCGAGTCGCCGCTGTTCACCGTGTCGGTGGCAGCGCGGTTGGCGGACATGCACCCGCAGACGCTGCGCGGGTACGACCGGCTGGGGCTGGTCGTACCCTCGCGGTCCAAGGGCCGAGGGCGTCGTTACTCCCTGCGCGACATCGCCAAGTTGCGCCACATCCAGCATCTCTCCCAAGACGAAGGCATCAACCTCGAAGGAGTCCGCCGGATCCTCAGCCTGGAGACCGAACTCGACGAGGCGAACCGGCAGATCGACCGGCTGCTCGGGGTGCTCGCCGGGCGTGAGGAGCGCAGCGGCGGGCGCACCTTCACCGTGGGGCGCGACAGCGTCCACCTGGGCCGCACCCTGCGCGTACGGCCCCCGCGCGCGCTACCGCCCGGCACGCGTGCCCTGACCGCCGGGGAGTGACCGCCCCGGCGTGGATCACTCCCGCAGATGCCGCAGGAAGCGCTGCGGGTCAGCCAGGAAGTACCGCTCGTTGACCACCAGGTCGAGATCCTCCCAGGTGGTGGCATGCAAGCCTGCGGTGTCCAACTGCCACAGTGCGGCCCCGGGCAATGCGGCAAAGACGGGGGAGTGGGTGGCGATCAGCACCTGAATGCGAGGATGCCGCGTCATCTCGACCAGCGCCGCGAGCGCATGCAGCGCCGAGGTGAACGACAGCGCCGACTCGGGTTCGTCGAGCACATACAGCCCCGGGCGCAGATCGCCGCGCAGGGTGCGGGTCCGACTCTCCAGGATCGCCCGAAACGACTCCCCGTGCGACAGCGCATGGAACGGATCCGGCCCCGAGGACTCCAGGTAGCTGAACAGCCCGTGCATCGTCTCGGCGCGCAGGAAGTAGCCTCCGCGCGAGGCCCCCGCCCCGCGCACGAGCTGGAGCGCATCGGACAGGGGTGATTCGGTACGCCGCGTCGAGAACCGGGCCCCCGTGGAGCCTCCCTCAGGGTTGAGGCCGTAGGCCTCCGCGATCCCCTCCAGAAGCGTCGATTTTCCCGATCCGTTCTCGCCGACCAGGATCGTCGCCTGCGCCACATCGAGCCCCCGGCGGAGCACCTGGGCAACGGCGGGGATGCGATAGGGCCACGTTCGCGGCTCCCACTCCGCGCCGCGCCGCGCCTCGACACGCCGCACCGGCCGATCGACCTCCACGAGCTTTCGCGCCATAGCCCCAGGCTAGGAGGCGGGTCCGACATGAACTGTGGCGAGTCCCCGCCGAACCTGTGGTTGAATCGAGGACGAACAGCCCGACGGACCGGAGGGATGGAGGATGAGCGGAACGGCGGCGTCCACAAAGGTGTGGCGACGACTAGGCTCCCATGCACGTGACGCCCTGCTGCGAGGGCTGGGGGACGCCGAGTTGCGCGCCATCCTCGCCGACATCGCGCGAGCACGGGCAGGGGCTCTCACCCCCGCGGACATCATCAAGCGCTGGCGGGAAGACCGCCTCCTGGCACCCAGCACGGCCGACCCACGTGCCGTGCTCGCCCTCACGCAGCGGCTGTGGGACGCCCTTCCACCTGAGTTCGCGGGCGTGACACTCTCGCCGCTCACCTCCTTGGGCACCGGCAGCCATCTGGGGGGACGCGGGCAGAATCGGGTCATCACCACCGTGCGGGGCAGCGAACTCGTCGCCGACCCGGCCCACGCCCTCGCCCTGGAGGCGTCCAAGCAACGCCGCACCGGCCATGCCCGCGTCCATCTGGCGACCCATGCCCGGGCGACCCACGCCTCCGACCCGGGCGAGGGTGCCGCCCACGAACTCATCTTCTCGCTGTGTTCGTCGGCCCCCGACGGCGGCGGGCTCAGCACCGAAGCCGAACTCCTCGACCTGCACCTCAGCTACTGGCAGGCGGCGCTCGCGACACTGGTGCCGTCCGTGGAGGTGCACCTGCTGGTGTGGGACACCTCCCTGGCGGCCCTGCTCGAGGGCCGCGGGGTCCTGGACCGCGTCACGGTGACCAAAGGTGCCGACCCGACTCCGTGGCGCAATCCGTACGCGACGGCGGCGTTCCGGCTCGTGGCCAGCGGGGAGCATCCCGTGGTCCTCGGCGACGGCGGTTTCGTGCCGTGGACGCAGGCTCTCACCCGCAACCGCAAGGATCGCTGCCTCGTCTCGGGGATCAGCGTCGACGCCCTCGTCCAGCAGCACTGGATCGCCGAACAGTAACCGCACGGAACCCCTGGTAACCGGCTGGCCGCGGCGTCCCGGTTCGATGGAACAATGGGGAAGCCGAGAAAGGGACGTCCCATGTTGCTGCGCGCACCCGCACCCCGCCCAGGCTTTCGCCTCCTGACCTTCGAATTGCCCGGCGACCATCCGGCCGGCCGGATCAGCGTTGTCGGGAGCTTCAACTCGTGGACCCCCGGGGTGACACCCTTCCTCGCCGACGGCGATCTCCAGCGCGCCCAGGTGACGGTTCCTGCCGACGCCGACGTCTCCTTCCGGTACCTCGGGGAACACGGCTGGTGGTTCGACGAACCGGACGCCGATCGCATCGACGACCAGGGGTCCCACCTCGCGCCCGACCCTGACGCCGCCATCTGGCGTCCCGAACCGGAGCCCGGTGACGCCGACGGTGCCACGATCAGCCCTGCCGAGTATGCGGCCGAGGTCGCGCTGCGACGTCGGCGCAAGGCGGAGAAGGCCAGCGTGAAGGCGGCCCAGAAGGCCCGCGAGAACGCCGCCAAGGCGGCGAAGAAGATCCGCCGGCGCGCCGAGAAGGCGGCGCGTCGGGCGCGTCGCGCCGTCGAGGACACGCCGTCGGGAAGCGACGATCAGGAGTGAGCCGTCTCTCTACGAGCGCCCGCCTGTGGTGGGCGTTGTTCGCGATCGCCCTGCTGGCGATCAACCTGCGTCCCGGCGCGACCTCGCTCGGCCCCGTGCTCGCCGAGGTGAAGCAGGGACTCGGCATCAATGGGACCGTCGCCGGCGTCCTCACCGCCCTGCCGGGGCTCGCGTTCGCCGTGTTCGGAGCGGTCGCCGTCTCCATCGGGCTGCGCATGGGCCTCACGGGAGCCCTGGCCGCGGCCGGCATCGTGTCGACCGTGGGGCTGCTGGCGAGACCATTCGTCGATTCGGCGCTGCCGTTCCTGCTGCTCAGCGTCCTGGCATTCGCAGGCATGGCCGTGGGCAACGTCCTGGTGCCCGCCTACATCAAGGAGACCTTTCCCAACCGGCTCGCCGGGGTGATGTCGGTCTACACCATCTCGCTCGCTATCGGCGCGACCGGCTCCTCGATGCTGTCCGCGCCGCTGTCTGGCATCGCGCCGGGCGGCTGGCGATTCGCCCTGGGGATCTGGGGCGTGGCGATGGCTCTGGCGACGATCCCCTGGATCGTGCTGGCGGTGTCCGACCGGCGACGGCGGGTGCCCGCCGACCCGGACGCCCCCCGGCTGTCCGGGTCCATCTTCGCGGTGGTCCGGTCCCGCAAGGCGATCGCCCTGGCGGTGTTCTTCGGCACCCAGTCGATGCAGGCCTACGTCCAGTTCGGCTGGTTGGCGCAGATGTTCCGCGACGGCGGCCTGGGCGCCACGGAGGCAGGCTGGCTGGTCGGCCTCACCGCGGCATTGGGTGTCCCCGCCGGATTCGTCATGCCGGTGATCGCCGCGCGGGTGCGCGACCCGCGCTGGGTCGTGGTGGTGCTGGGGGCGTTGCTCGTCGCCGGATATCTCGGGGTGTGGCTCGCCCCCACCACGCTGCCGTGGCTGTGGGCGACGCTGCTGGGAGTCTCCAGCTTCGCCTTCGCGCTCTCCTTGGCGCTCGTGACGGCGCGCACCCGAGACCCGCACGTCACGACGCAACTGTCCGGGTTCACGCAGTCCGTGGGCTACCTGTTTTCCGCAGGCGGGCCGCTCGTGGTGGGCGTCCTGTTCGACCTGACGCACGGCTGGACGGTCCCGTTGTGGTTCCTCCTGGCGAGCGCCGGTCTGTTCACCCTGTCCGGGGTGGCGGCCGCGCGTCCCGGATACGTCGATGACGACCTCGTCCGCGCCTGATCCGCGCGACCGCGTCGCGCTGGCGGTCGGTCTGGTGCCGCGCGGACGCGTCGCCGCCTACGGCGACATCGGCGCGATCGTCGGACTGGGTCCCCGTCACGTCGGTGCTCTGCTGCGGGACACGGAGGCGCCCTGGTGGCGGATCGTCGGCCACGACGGTCGCTCAGCCGTCCTGGACGCGGCGCTCCCGCACTGGCGGGACGAAGGCATCGAGGTCCGGCCGGACGGGCGGGGCTGCCGCATGGCTCGTTTTCGCGCGGACCTGGCGGAGTTGGCCACCGAGTATTTTCTGGCCGCCGCGCAGCGTGGTTGGGTCGTCTCGGAACCCTGATCGACACGTTCGTGGTCGGATCGACTAGAATGGGGTTCAGCGACCCGCACCAGTCTTGCCTCGGGTCGCATGATGATGCGATCCGATGTGGGTCGCTGGTCGCGCCGCACCGGTCACCGGACCGGATCAAGCCGAGCGCGCCGGGCGAGACGCCCAGGAATCAGGAACCATGACTTCGTCTTTCGCACGCCTCGGCGTGCCCACCAACCTCGTCGACGTGCTCGCCACCTTCGACATCGATACCCCGACCCCCATCCAGGCCGCCACGCTGCCCGACTCGCTCGCGGGACGCGACGTGCTCGGCCGCGGACGCACCGGCTCGGGCAAGACCTTCGCCTTCGCCCTGCCCGTCGTCGCGCGGCTCGCCGCAGACCGGCAGCGCCCGGCCGCCGGGCGCCCCCGCGCGCTCGTGTTGGCCCCCACCCGGGAGCTTGCCGCGCAGATCGCCGACTCGCTGCGTCCCCTCGCCAAGGCGGACCGGCTCAGCCTGTTGACCATCTTTGGCGGCGTCAACCAGAACCCGCAGGTGCGGGCGCTGCGCGACGGCGTCGACATCCTCGTCGCCACCCCGGGACGCCTGCTCGACCTGCGCGACCAGGGTCATCTGGCGCTCTCCGACGTGGCCGTGACCGTCATCGACGAAGCGGACCACATGAGCGACATGGGCTTCCTGCCCGGGGTGAAGAAGATCCTCGCGGCGACGCCGACGCGTTCGCAGCGGTTGTTGTTCTCCGCCACCCTCGACAACGCCGTGAACGTGCTGGTCAAGCAGTTCCTGCACGATCCCGTCGTCCACGAGGCCGACTCGGCACAGTCCCCGGTCGCCAGCATGCAGCACCACGTGCTCACCGTTGACCCGGCCGACCGGCTCGACGTCGTCGCCGACCTCACCTCCGCGCCCGGCCGCACCATCGTGTTCACCCGCACCAAGCACGGCGCCAAGAAGCTCGCCAAACAGCTCGTGGCCCGGGGCATCCCCGCCGTCGACCTGCACGGCAACCTCAACCAGAACGCCCGCACCCGGCACCTGGAGGCGTTCGGCTCCGGTCGCGTCGAAACGCTCGTTGCCACCGACATCGCCGCCCGTGGGATTCACGTCGACGACGTCGCGCTCGTCGTGCACGCCGATCCGCCCACCGAGCACAAGGCGTACCTGCACCG
>NZ_DAIOIA010000131.1:0-7879 GCF_036744435.1 Propioniciclava sp.
TGCTGCTGGTCATGATCGCCATCGGCGGCACCGACGTCATGTTCGCGCTCGACTCGATCCCCGCGATCTTCGGCCTGACCCAGAACCCGTACATCGTGTTCACCGCCGTGGCGTTCTCGCTGCTGGGCTTGCGTCAGCTCTACTTCCTCATCGACGGGCTGCTCGACCGCCTCATCTACCTCAAGTACGGCCTGGCCGTCATCCTGGCGTTCATCGGCGTCAAGCTGATCCTGCACGCCCTGCACGAGAACAACGTGCCGTTCATCAACGGCGGCCAGCCGGTCCACGTCGTCGAGGTCACCACCGAGCTGAGCCTCGCCGTCATCGTCCTCACCCTCCTCGTCGTGATCGTCATGTCGCTCGCCTCCCCCACGGGCAAGGCGCTCACCACGATCAAGAACACGCGCCGTCACGCCAAGCAGTACCTGGACACCGGCTTCGAGGCCGATCCGGTCATCCGCGACAAGAACTACCGCGGCCTGATCGCCGAGGAGCAGGCCTTGTTGGCGCTGCCGGAGAAGTTCAAGGAACTCATCCACGACGAGCACGAACTGCTCGACCTGCTGGATGAGGCGCACGCCACGCACGACCGCTACCTGGCCGAGCACCCCGAGGCCTTCAGCGGTGTCGACCCGATGCGGAACGAGCCCCGGCTCGATACCGACGCCTACCGCAAGGCGCTGCAGAACCCGGACGCGTTCGAAGGACACGACGGGGAGGACTGACCTCGCTCCACGCAACGGCCCCGGGACGCTCAGTGCGTCCCGGGGCCGTTGCTCAGCCGATCACGCCTCAGGGAATGTAGGTCATGGGGTTGACCGGCGTCCCGTTCTTGTAGACCTGCAGGTGCAGGTGGCATCCGGTGGAGAGCCCGGTGGTGCCGACGTAGCCGATGAGCTGCCCCGTGGTCACCTTCTGGCCCGCCGAGACCACCATCTTGCTCTGATGGGCGTAGCCGGTCATGATCGATGCCCCGTCGATCACCCCATGGCTGATGACCACGTAGTTGCCGAACCCGCCCTGCCGGGCGGCACTCACCACCGTCCCGGACTGCGCGGCGTACAGCGGAGTGCCACAGGCCGCCCCGAAGTCGGTGCCGTTGTGGTTGCGCCAGATCTTCAAGATCGGGTGGAAGCGTCGGCCGAACGGCGAGCCCGGGTTGGCGTTGGTCGGGCGGATGAAGCCCTGCGCGCTGACCCCCGAGGTTCCCCCCTGAGCCAGTTCCTCGGCCGCCCTGCGAGCCAACTGGCTCTGGATCGACGCGTCCTCGGCGACCAGGTCGTTGTAGTGGGCGGTGTCCTCATCCAGCGCCTTCTGGGCGTCGGACTGGTATTGCTCGTTGCGCGTGACGAGAGCGGCGAGGTCGGCCTCCTGCTGGGTGGCGGAGGCCTCCAGCGTGGCGATGGCCGCGACGTTCTCCTCCGAGGCCTTCTTGTCCGCGGCCACCTGCGCCTCGATGGCCGCCTGGGCCTTCTCCGCCTCGGCCAACTGGGCTTCCAGCGTCTGCAGCTTGGTCAGCTTGGCCGTGGTCGACCCGAAGATGGTGGTGTCCCACTGCAGGCGCTGCTGGAGATCGCCGAGCGTCTTGGACTCCAGCAGCCCGACCACATTGGAGACCTCACCGCGACCCTGGTAGGCCTCCCGCGCGGCCTGGGCGGTCACGGCTCGCTGTGCGGCGACGTCGGCCTGAGCCTGGGCCACCGCCGCGCGCGCACGTTCCAGTTCCGCCTGTGCCTGCGCGAGGCGCGCGGCCACGACGGCGTCGTTGTCCCGAGCGGCCTGGAGATTCGCCCGAGTCTGGTCCAGCGAACTGCGCGCCTCGGTCAGTTGCTGCTGGGACGCCGCCAGGGCGTCGCTGGCGGCCTGCAGGGAGGTCGTCCCCTCATCGACCTCCTGGCGCGCCGCAGCGATCGATTGCTTGATCTGGTCGTGCCGGTCGCTGAGCGGGTCGGCCATCGCTGCGGGCGCGAGGCCGCACAGGAGTCCGCCGGTCACGGCTGCTGCCACGAACGCGGTCAGGGATCGGCGACGCCGACGGCCCTGGTCCGCGGGACGGGCGAAGGCGGGGGAAGTCACCATACGCACGGAAAAGCCCCTTACATCGGTTTTCAGTAGCGGCCTTGAGCCTAAGAACCAGCCCGCAGGTCGAGGCGTAGGCGCGCCGGGCGCGACCCAGCACGGCGCGTTAGGGTTTTCCGGTGGAGACGACGCTCATCGAGACGCCCGCGGGTCTCACCGCAGCCGTGCGAGCGGCGCTGTCCGCCCGCGCCGATCCCACGCGGGCAGCCCAGCAGCAGCGCTACATGAAGTCCTCGATGCCTTATCACGGCCTCACGACGCCCCAGTTGCGGGCAGCCCTCGCCCCGATCTGGGCGCGGCTGTCGCTGCCCGGCCCGGGCGCCTGGCGGGCGGCGGTCGCCGACCTGTGGGACACCGCGGGCCATCGCGAGGAGCGTTATGCGGCCGTCGGCCTGCTGCAGTTGCCTCGGCATCGTGCCTGGGTGGAGCACTTCGATCCGGCGACCGTGGCGCTGCTGCGGCACCTGATCGTGACCGGCGCGTGGTGGGACCACGTGGACGCGATCGCAGGCCGCCCGGTCGGCGACGGCCTGCGAGCCCGCCCCGACGCCTGGACGCCCGTCCTGCGGGAATGGGCCCACGATCCCGACCTGTGGCTGCGCCGGGCTGCGATCATCTGCCAACTGCTCTCTCGCGAGGCGACCGATCTGGAGTTGCTCACCGAGGCCATCGAGGCCAGCAGCGACGACCGGGACTTCTTCGCCCGCAAAGCGATCGGCTGGGCCCTGCGCCAGCACGCCCGCACCGATCCGGAGTGGGTGCGCGGCTTCCTCGCCTCCCACGCCGCCACGTTGTCGCCGCTGTCCGTGCGCGAGGCCTCCAAGCACCTGTGAGCGGCGTTTTCCCGCTGCACTGTGCCAGACTCGGGGCAACCACCACCCCGGCCGCACACAAGGAGTCCCTCATGGGCCTGTTCGACCTGTTCTCCGCCCCTGATCACCAGGTGACCCGCTCCGCGCTGGAGGAGGCCGACGCGCTCGACGGCACCGACGATGCGGTGACCCGGCTGGTCAAGCGCCTCACCGCCGTGGGGATCGACGGCGCGGGAGCCTACCCCGGTGCCGCCGCGGTGGCCGCCGCCGCCCTGGAGCGGGAGCAGGGCAACGTCACGGCGGCGGTGCGCCGCGTGCAGCGTCAGGCAGGCCTCGGTGCCGCGGTCGGCGGGTTCGTCACCAGCCTGGGCGGCTTCCTGACGATGATCGTGGCGATTCCCGCCAACGTCTTCGAGTTCTATGTCCAGGCCACCCGGATGACGGCGGCGGTGGCGGTGCTGCGCGGCTACGACGTCACCGACGAGCGGATCAGGACCGCGATCCTGCTCACCTTGGTGGGCTCCAACGCCGCCGACATCCTCACCAACGCGGGCGTCGGCACCGGCACGAGCGCGGCCCTGCAGATCGCCTCCCGCGGCGGGGTCCCGCGTGCCGCGCTGATGGTGATCCAGAAGGCCGTCGGGTTCCGGATCCTGCGCAGCCTCGGCGAGCGCGTGTTCACCCGACTGGGCAAACTCGTCCCGCTGGCGGGAGGGGCGTTCGGCGCGGTCATCGACTACGCGATGATGCGGCGCATCTCCCACCAGGCGCACCTCGAGTTTCCCGGCTGAACGGCCGGCTCAGCCCTGCAGGTGGGCCGCCCGCTCGAGTCCGGAGAGCAGGTCGGCGATCAGGTCGTCGGCGTCCTCGATGCCCACGCTGAGCCGCACCAGGCCCGGCCGCAGACCGGCGGCCTCCTGCACCTCGGGCGGCATCGCCGCATGCGTCATCGACCCGGGGTGACAGACCAGCGACTCCACGCCGCCCAACGATTCCGCGAGGCTGAAGTTCTCCAGACCGTCCAGGAACGCGGCCACGCCGGGTTCCCCGCCCACGATCTCGAACGAGACGATCGCACCGAAGCCGTCCATCTGACGGGCGGCCAGCGCATGCCCCGGGTGGGACGCCAGGCCCGGGTAGAAGAGACGCTCGATCGCGGGATGCCCGTCCAGCGCCTCGACGACGGCAGTTGCGTTCGCCAGGTGCTGGCGGATCCGCACCGGAAGCGTCCGGACGCCGCGCAGCGTCAGGTAGGAGTCGAACGCCCCGCCGGTGAGGCCGAGGCAGTTGGCCCACCAGCCGATCTGCTCGGCCAGCGCGGCGTCCGCAGCGGTCACCACGCCAGCGATCACGTCGGAGTGACCGTTGAGGTACTTGGTGGACGACTGCACGACGGCGTCGATGCCGAACTCCAAGGGACGTTGCACGATGGGCGAGCAGAACGTGTTGTCGGCGATCGCGACCCCGCCGACGCTGTGGGTGGCGTCGGCCAGCGCGCGCAGATCGCTGATCCCCAGCAGAGGGTTGGAGGGGGTCTCGATCCACACGACGGCGGGTGCCAGGTCGACGACGCGCGCGACGGCGTCGGGCGCGGTGAGGTCCGTCAGCTCCAGGGTGAAGGCTCCCTTCCGGGCGAGCGCGTCCAGCAGCCGCCAGGTGCCGCCGTAGGCGTCGTGGGGGGCCACCACCACGTCACCGGGACCAGCCAGCGCCGACAGCGTGGCCGTGATCGCCCCCATGCCGGACGCGGTGACCACCGCCCCGGCCGCCCCCTCCAGTTCGGCCAGCGCCGCCGCCAGCATGGAACGCGTCGGGTTCCCGGCACGGGAGTAGTCGAACTCGCGAGGCTCGCGCAGTCCGCGGAAGCTGTAGTTCGTCGACAAGTAGACCGGCGGGACGACGGCCCCCTGGGCGACGTCGGTGTCGATCCCGGAGCGGACCGCTGCCGTTGATCTGGCTCGTTCCACGGCGATTTCCTTCCCTCGTGGGCGCCACGATCATAGGCCGCGGCTCTGGCGCGTCCCGGGGGCGTCCGGGTACCGTCTCGCCATGAAGCTCGAGGATGTCATTCGCACCAAGGGCACCGCCGCCGTGGTGACCATCGCACCGCAGGCCTCCGTGACCGAGCTCGTCACGCTCATGGCCGACAACAACATCGGCGCCGTGGTGGTGTCCACCGACGGCCACCACATCGAGGGGATCGTGAGTGAACGCGACGTCGTGCGCGGCCTGGCCGCTCGCGGCGGGGACGCGCTCGGCCTCGATGTCGCCTCGCTGATGACGCCGGAGGTCGTGGTCGCCACCCCCGGCGACGGCGTCGAGGAGACCGCGCACACCATGACGGCCCGGCGGGTGCGGCACATCCCCCTGGTCGTCGACGGCGAACTGCGCGGCCTGGTCTCGATCGGCGACGTGGTGAAGTTCCGGATCGACCAGCTCACCGATGAGCGCAACCACCTGCTGGGGTACCTGCACCAGTGAGCGACCAGGCGCACGTCGTCGTCTGGGTGGAGGGGAACGTCCAAGGCGTCGGATACCGCTGGTGGGTGACGCAGCACGCCGAGGACCTCGGCCTGATCGGGCATGCCCGCAACCTGGGCGACGGCCGCGTGGAGATCGAGGCGCAGGGCCCGAAGGCAGCCGTCGATGAGCTGATCGCCCTGGTCACGGAGCGGCGCCCGCGCGCCCGGCGGCCGGGTCACCTGACCGGCTTCCTCGTCGAGCATCGCCCGCTGCGCCGCGATAGCGCCGGATTCCACCCCTGGTGAGCAGCACCTCACAGCCGACTCACAGGGAACCCATGGCTTTCCCGCAATGTTCGATGCGACCCTGAACTCATGCAGGCACCCGAGCGCGACCCCCTCACCCGTCCCGATGGCACCCCCATCCGCGTCCTCACCGTGGACGACGAGTCCAGCCTCACCGACCTGCTCGGCATGGCGCTGCGCTACGAGGGCTGGGACGTGTCCAGCGCCGACTCCGGCCTCAGCGCCGTGCAGGCCGCGCGCGACGTCCGCCCGGACGCCATCGTGCTCGACATGATGCTGCCCGACTTCGACGGCCTGGAGGTGATGCGCCGGATCCGCACCGAGCAGCCCGACGTTCCCGTCATCTTCCTGACCGCCCGCGACGCCGTCGACGACCGTGTCCAGGGGCTCACCGCAGGCGGCGACGACTACGTCACCAAGCCGTTCAGCCTCGAGGAGCTCGTCGCCCGCCTGCGCGGCCTGCTGCGTCGCACCGGCGCGACGTCGCCCCGCCCCGATTCCCAACTGGTGGTCGGGGATCTCAGTCTCGACGAGGACAGCCACGAGGTGACCCGCGGCGGGGATCCGATCCAGCTCACCGCCACCGAGTTCGAACTGCTGCGCTATCTGATGCGTAACCCGCGCCGGGTCCTGAGCAAGGCGCAGATCCTCGATCGGGTGTGGAACTACGACTTCGGAGGCCAGGCCAACGTCGTCGAGCTGTACATCTCTTACCTGCGCAAGAAGATCGACTCCGGACGCGAGCCCATGATCCACACGCTGCGCGGCGCCGGCTACGTGTTGAAGCCGGCAGGCGCATGAGCACACCCGACTTCCGTCCCCCCGGGGCAGCACCCGCCCCGGCTCCGGCGGTCACCCCGCAGCCCCCACCGGTCGGCGCCGCCGCTCCCCCGCCGCCACCCCCGACGACGAGCGCGCCGGTGCCACGCCCGACGCCCCTGGCCCGTGGCACGATGAGCCGACGGCTGGTGCTGCGCATGACCGCCCTGGTGGCGCTGGTGGCGATCTTCTTGTCGACCCTCACCGCGCTGGCGATGCGGCAGATCCTGGTGAGCCAGCTCGACAGCCAGCTCCAGGCGACGGCGGCCCGCCTGGTGGGCCAGGGCGCCGCCCAGGGCCACCCCCCGGCGGGCGGGGGCGGGCCAGGACAGGCTCAGGGGTTGCTCTACTACGTGCAGGGCAGCGGCGGCTTCGTCCAGGTCGAGGACATCCGGGGCACCCTCGGATCGGAGGTGTCCGAGCCGCTGGAGGCGCTAACGGCGTCGCCGGACCCGACCGACGTCTACCTGCCCCGGCTCGGGGAGTACCGCGTGCTGACCACGCAGGTCGGTTCCTCGGTGATCGTCACGGGCCTCCCGATGGCCTCCATCACCGCCTCCATGTGGGCGATCATCGCCGCCGCCGCCGCGCTCACGCTGCTCGGCATCCTGATCGCCTTCGTCGCCTCGCGCAGCGTCGTGGAACGGAGCCTGCGGCCCCTGGCGCGCCTCGCGACCACCGCGACGCAGGTCTCCGCCCTGGAGCTGGGTTCCGGCGAGGTCGCGGTCCCCGTGCGCGTGCCCGACGCGGACGCCGACCCGCGCAGCGAGGTCGGGCAAGTGGGCATCGCGTTCAACCACATGCTCGACAACGTGGAGGGCGCGCTGGCCGCCCGGCAACGCTCCGAGACGCAGGTACGTCAGTTCGTCGCGGACGCCAGCCACGAGCTGCGCAACCCGCTGGCCGCGATCCGCGGCTACGCCGAGCTGACCCGCCGCGAGCGCGGCGAGGCCCCTCCGACCACCGCCCACGCCCTCACCCGCATCGAGGCGGAGTCGGAGCGGATGTCGAAGCTCGTCGAGGACCTGCTCCTCCTTGCCCGGCTCGACTCGGGCCCGGCCCTGGCCGCCGCGGCGACTCCCCTGAACCAGATCGTCGCCGACGCCGTCTCCGACGCCCGCGCCGCCGGGCCGGAGCATCGCTGGTCGCTGGTGATGCCCGAGCAGGAGGTGGTGGCCTGGGGGGATCGCTACCGGTTGCATCAGGTGATCGCGAACCTCCTCGCCAACGCCCGCACCCACACCCCAGCCGGGACGCATGTGGAGACGGCGCTGTCGGTCAGCGACGGGCGAGCGACCATCACGGTGCGCGACGACGGGCCGGGCGTCCCGACGGAGATCGCCGATCGGATCTTCGAGCGCTTCACCCGCGGCGACGTCAGCCGAGCACGGCAGCGCAGCG
>NZ_DAIOIA010000132.1:0-7858 GCF_036744435.1 Propioniciclava sp.
AAGGCGTCGATCTCGGAGGCGGTCGGCGCGGTGGCGGGGCCTCGGCGGGTGACCTTGATGGCCCCGGCGACGTTCGCGCGGCGGCAGGCCTCCACCCAGTCGGTCCCGGCAGCCCGCTCGGCGAGCAGGACGCCGGTGTGGGCATCCCCCGCGCCGTTGGTGTCGATCGGCTCTTGAGGGTAGCCGGGGACGACGACCGCCGCGTTCCCCGCGTGGACGGCGCACCCGGCCGGACCGTCCCGGACGATGCTCACCGCGTCGGGCGGCAGCAGTGCAGCGACCCGGGTGGCGGCCTGCGCCATGGACGCCGGGCCGACGAGCGCCTCGGCCTCCTCTTGGTTGGAGGTCCAGACGGTGGTGCGGGTCAGCACGGCGGTTCTCACCTCGGCGGGCAGGCCTGCGAACACCGCGCCGGGATCCAGAATGATGCCCACCCCGGCGGGCAGGCCGGCCAGCCAGTCCAGCAACGGGTCCCGCGTGCTGGGGACGGCCAGCGAGTAGCCGGTCACACACACCAGGTCGCCCGGCTCGGGGGCGCTCGTGGCGAGCCCGGCGACGCTCAGCTTTCGTTCGGCCCCGAGCGTGGTCACGAAGGTGCGTTCGCCGGACGGCTCCACCAAGACGATGCACAGCGCGGTGTCGGCGTCGGGGATGGCCGGAGCGGACCAGGCGACGCCCGCCTCCACCAGCGCAGCCCGGATCAGGTCGCCGTTCGGGCCCGTGCCGATCGCTCCCGCGTGGACGCACGCCGCCCCGGAACGGGCTGCGGCCGCGAGGATATTCACCGCTCCCCCGGCCTGCTGCGACCATCCCAGTGCCATCACGTTCTGCCCTTGCTCGGGGAGCGCGGGGACCATCGCGGTGGCGTCCACGAGCGCCTGACCGGTGTGAATGATGCGCGGCATGGCGGCCAGCTTAGGGCCGCCACCCCGAGGCCCCTGCCTGTCGAGCGTGGGCAGCCCGTGGTCATTCCCGGGACCGCGCGGGAGAATGACCCCATGACTTCTGCGACCTTCGACCCGACGACCTACCTGCCCGACGATCTGCTGGAGCGCATCCGCTCGCGGGCCGCGCAGGTGGACGCCGACAACGTGTTTCCTGACCAAGACCTGGCCGAACTGCGGGAGGCAGGCTACCTGCGGATCCTCGTGCCCGCCGACCGGGGCGGGTTCGGGCTCGGCCTGGAGCAGGCCGCGGTACTGCAGCAGCGGCTCGCCTCCGCGTCACCCGCCACCGCGTTGTCGATCAACATGCACCTGGTGTGGACCGGCGTGGCGAAGGTGATGCAGGATCGCGGCATCGACGACCTGGCCTTCGTCCAGACCGGTGCCGCCGCGGGCGAAGTGTTCGCGTTCGGCATCAGCGAGGCGGGCAACGACCTGGTGCTGTTCGGCAGCGACACCCAGGCCGTCCCCCAGCCCGATGGCGGCTACGCGTTCACCGGCACCAAGATCTTCACCTCCCTGGCCCCGGTATGGAACCACTTGGGCCTCCACGGCCTCGACAGCAGCGACCCGGACGACCCGAAGCTGGTGTACGCGTTTGTTCCCCGCACCGAGCAGGTCGTCACCCGCGACGACTGGGACACCCTCGGGATGCGGGGCTCCCAGAGCCGCACCACCGAACTTCATGGCGTCGTGGCGCCCGCCGATCGCGTCGTCAGGACGGTGGCGCCCGGCCCCAACCCGGACCCGATCGTGTTCGGCATCTTCAGCGTGTTCGAGGTGCTGCTCGCCTCCGTCTACACCGGCATCGCCCGGCGCGCCCTCGATCTGGCCGTGGAGACCGTCCAGAAGCGCCGCTCCAAGAAGTCGGGCACCACCTACAGCCAGGATCCCGACATCCGCTGGCGCATCGCCGACATGGCGCTGGCCTACGACGCCTTGCCCATGCAGATCGCCACCATCGCCCATGACGTCGACGCGGTCGCCGACCGGGGTGCGTCCTGGTTCTTCTCGCTGTCGGGGCTGAAGCACCGAGCCGTCGTGATGGCCAAGCAGGTCGCCGACGACGCCATGCTGGTGTCGGGCGGGTCGTCGTACTTCACCCGCAATGAACTCTCCCGCATCTACCGCGACGTGCTGGCCGGCATGTTCCACCCCAGCGACCCCGAGTCCGCGCACGCCACCGCGGCCTCGTTCTGGCTGGGGCCCGTCCAGGGGTGAACGCCCCCACCTCCCGACGTTGACTGTGCCCCAAGGGCACGGTTTAAGGTCGTGACGCCCCGCATTCGACGCGGAGGCGTCACGTCCACGACGACCAAGGAGCCAGCACCATGAGCGGCGAACGCGCCACCGACCTGGGCATCACGATCGGCGACCTTCCCGCCGGCCCCCACAACGCGATCACCGACGTCCCGGGCGTCCGCGTCGGACATCAGACACTCATCCGCGGCGAAGGGGTGCACGCCGTCCGCACCGGCGTCACGATCATCGAACCGCGACCGGACGTGTGGCGCTCCCCCGTCCACGCCGGGTCGCACCGGCTCAACGGATGCGGCGAACTGACCGGCCTGGCGTGGATCCGGGAGAACGGCGCGCTCACCACCCCCATCGGGCTGACGAACACCCACGCGCTCGGGCTCGTCCGCGACGCGATCATCGCCCGCCTGGGACGCGAGCGGCAGCCCCAGGAGTTCTACTTCTACCTGCCCGTCGTCGGCGAGACCTACGACGGCTTCCTCAACGACATCAACGGCCAGCACGTCACCGGCGCGGACGTGGAGGCCGCCTTCGACGCCCTCAGCGACGGACCGGTCGCCGAGGGCAACGTCGGCGGCGGCACCGGCATGATCTGCCACGAGTTCAAAGGCGGCATCGGGACGGCCTCCCGGCAAGTCCGCATCGGCGAGGACGCCTACACCGTCGGCGTCCTGGTGCAGGCCAACCACGGGGCGCGGCGCCACCTGCGCATCGACGGCGTCCCCGTGGGGCGGCGGCTGGGCACCGAGACGATCCCCGGGCTCAGCGTGGCGGCGCCTCCCGGGACGGGGTCGATCATCGTCATCGTCGCGACCGACGCCCCGCTCCTGCCCCACCAGTGCGAGCGGCTGGCGCAGCGCGCAGCGCTGGGGGTTGGGCGGGTCGGCGGGCAGGGCGAGCACACCAGCGGGGATCTGATGCTGGCGTTCAGCACGGGCGTCCACACCCTGGCCTCGGTCGACCTGACGACTCCGGAGCCCACGCGACACAGCGTCGAGACGGTGTCCGGGGACGTGATGGATGCCCTGTTCACCGCCACCATCGACGCGACCGAGGAATCCATCGTGAACGCCCTTCTGGCGGCGGGCACCATGACCGGACGGATCGGGCTGACCGCTCATCGGCTCGATCACGGCCTGCTACGCGACGCGCTGGCCCGCCACTGAGGAGGGCGCCCATGTCCGATCGACTCACCTGGAGCACCCGGCAGGTGGCAGCCCTGGCCGGCACCACCCAGAAGGCAGTCCGCTACTACCACTCTGTAGGACTGCTGGCCGAACCCGAGCGAGGCGTCAACGGCTACAAGCACTACGGGGTCGCGCATCTGCGCCGGCTGATCCACATCGTGAGTCTCGCCGAGCTGGGTCTGCCGCTCGCACGGATCAAGGAGATCGACGACGTCGACGCCGACACCCTGATCGACGAACTGGACGCCACCTTGGAGGCCAAGATCCGCAGGCTGGAGGCGAATCGCGCCCGGCTGGCGCTGCTGCGCACCCACGGCGTCGGCTGGGAAGTCCCCGCTGAACTCGCCGACGTGCTCGCCGGTCTCGCCGATGCCGACCGCAGCGTGCTGGCCGTGGCGTCCCGGGTGCTGGATGACCAGTCGGTCGCGCAGCTACGTGACCTGCTGGCCCGTCACGAACCCACCGACACCGACGAGGAACTGACACAGCTTCCCGACGATGCCACGCCGGAGCAGATCGAAGACCTGGCACGGCGCATCGTCGCCCAGGTGCAAGGGGCCAAGGAACAGTTCCCCAGCGTGACCGGGGCAGCGCGCGGGGCCGTGCCGCGCCGACTCGCACATGAGGCGGTCGCCGCCGCGATGGTGGAGTCGTTTCGCGCCGCCCAGCTACGCGTCCTGGTCCGCGTGAGCGAGCTGGCGGCCGCCGGACCTGGCGAGATCCCCGCTCCCTGAGCCCGGGGACGACGCGGCTCCGGGAGGCTTCCCAACCCGGCGCCCGGAGCGATCCCGCACGGCACCGCGTGCAACGCTCAGGCAGCACCTCACCCCGGTCGCTCAGCCCGCCGGGGTGAGTTGCCCGAGCAGATGGGGCGTGCCGTTCGGCGCCCGGACGGCGAAGGCACACCCCTCGTCCCTGGCCCGCGCAGCGAACCCGACGCGCCCCGACAGCAGGATGGGCTTGGTGAAGTCGACGACGACCCGATACGTCGGCGGCAGGCGGCCCTCCAGGGCTGCGAGCGCGCGCGCATGCGTCCACATGCCGTGCACGATGGTGCGGCGGAAGCCGAACGCCCGGGCGGCCAGCGGGGAGAGGTGGATGGGGTTGACGTCGCCGGAGACTGCGGCGTACCGGCGCCCCAGATCGGCGGGAAGCCGCCAGGCCTGGCTGTCGCGGGCGTCCGGTTCGTCGAGCCGCTCCGGCCGCACGGCTTCGCCGTCGGTGGCGACCCCGCGCGCCAGGTACGTGCTGGACCCGCGCCACACCAACTCCTTCCCGACACGCACCTCCCCAATCAGAGCGAACGTCGCCCCGCGCCGGTGGGGCGCCAGCTCCGCCGCCCGCACCGACAGGTCGAGTGCGTCGCCCAGGCCAACGGGGCGCAGCAACGTCATGTCGTTGGACACGTGCACCAACCCCGCGAGCCCGAACGGGAACTCGCGCCGGCTCATCAGGGCCAACTGCAGACTGAACGTGAGCACGTGAAGCCAGGTCGGTGGCACCGCGTCGCGCAGCGTGAACCCGCAGACGGCGTCGTAGCGGGCCAGGCGTCCGGCGTCTTGCCGATGCCCCTTCACCGCCACGCGCGTCTCCGGCAGGGTCGCCACCTTGCGCGGTCGCGCCCCGATCCGTGCCAGCGACCGGGCCAGGAGCGGCCCCCCGGCCGGGAGGTCGTCGAACACGACCTCGGCCATCAGGCGCCCACCAGGTTCTGTCCGCAGACCCGGACGACCTGCCCGTCGATTCCGCCCGAGGCCGGGTCGCAGAAGTAGGCGATGGTCTCGGCCACGTCGACGGGACGCCCCCCTTGGGACAGCGAGTTGGTGCGGCGAAAGACCTCCCGCTGCACGAACGGAATCGCGGCGGTCATGTCGGTCTCGATGAAGCCGGGAGCGACCGCGTTGACGGTGACGGGACGCCCGGTGAGTTCCTCGGCCTGCGCCCACACCAGGCCCATGACGCCGGCCTTGGAGGCCGCGTAGTTCGTCTGCCCCTTGTTCCCGGCAACACCGGAGGTGGACGCGATCCCCACGATGCGTCCCTGCTGGCCCAGGCCGCCGGGGACATCGCCGAGGAGAACCTCGTTGATCGCGATCTCGGCGGCGAGGTTGACCCGGAGCACGGCCCCCCATTGCGCGTCATCGAGGTTGGCCAGGAGCTTGTCGCGCGTGATGCCCGCGTTGTGCACGATCGCCCAGATCCTCGCGTCGGGCCCATGAATCTGGGCGACGTGGGCCGCGATCCGCTGGCCGGCGTCTGCGGAGGTGATGTCGAGTTGCAGGGCGGATCCGCGCAGGTCGTTCGCGACCGTGGACAGCGCGTCCCCGGCCGGAGGTACGTCCACCGCGACCACCGAGGCTCCATCGCGCGCGAAGGTCGCCGCGATGGCCGCCCCGATCCCGCGGGCGGCCCCGGTGACGACGACGATCCGGCCCGCGAACGGGCGCGACGGCTCATAGTCGAGGGCGGTCTCGTCGCCGGGCTTGCGAGCGGCGACCCGCCAGGTCTGGCCGTCGACGAACGCCGACCGGCCCTGCAGCAGGAAGGACAGCGTGGAGGCGAGGTCGTCGGGCCGGACGCCGTCACGCAGCAGGAGGAGGTTGGCGGTGGCACCGTCGCGCAGTTCCTTGGCGACGGTGCGGTTGATGCCGTCGATTCCTTGGGCGACGGCCTTGGCCTCCAGCCCGGCGACGGCGCTCGCGTCGGTGGCCACGATGATGACGCGTCCCGACGGCTCGAGCCGTTTCATGATCGGACGCAGGACCGCGCGCAGCCCTTCCAGATCGGCGATGGTCCGGACGCCGGTGGCGTCGATCACCAGCGCGCCGGGGCGGCGTTCGTAGCGCAGCGGTTGCGGACGACCCTTCTCGTCCGGCGTCCGGGACTCGGGGGTGTCCTGCAGCGGGACGCCAGGAGCGACGCCCAGCTGAGCCAGGGTCGCCGCCGCGACGCCTCCCCCGGGCAGTTCCGCGAGCAGCACCTCCCCGAGCGGTCCGACGCGTCCGCGGCGCAGCGTCGGGGGATCGGGCAAGCCCGCCTTGGCGGCCAACCGTCGGCCGAGGGGGGAACGGAACAGGCTCTCCACGACGCTCATGTCAGCTTCCCTCCAGGATCGCGACGACGCCGATGCCGCCCGCCGCGCAGATCGAGATCAAGCCGCGGGAACCGCTCCCGAGGCGATGCAGGTGTTTGGCCGCGGTGGCGACGATCCGCCCGCCGGTGGCGGCGAAGGGATGCCCGGCCGCCAGCGAACTGCCCCGCGGGTTGAGCCGGGAGCGGTCGACCACCCCGACCCCCGACCTCTCCAGGGCGGTGAGCGTGGCGAGCACGGTGCCCGCGAACGCCTCGTGGATCTCGATCAGATCGAAGTCGGCCAGGCTCAGCCCGTTGCGCTCCAGCAGGACGGGGATCGCCCGGGTCGGGGCGAGCAGCAGATCCTCCTCCCCAGTGACGTAGTCGGCGGCGGCCACGTGGGCGTCAACCACGGTGGCCAGGGTGGGCCAGTGATGGTCCTCGGCGTAGCCCCGCTCAGCGAGCAGGACGACGGCGGCACCGTCGGTCAACGCGGTGGAGTTGCCCGCAGTCATGGTGCCCTCGGGGCCTCCGAAGACGGGCTTGAGTGTGGCCAGCTTCTCCACGCTGGTGTCGGGGCGCAACAGGCCGTCACGCGTCACCCGCAGGTAGGGGGTGACCAGATCGTCGAAGAATCCGTCCTCCCAGGCTGCGGCGAGCCGCTGATGCGAGGTGGCGGCGAGCTCGTCCTGTGCGTCCCGGGTGATGTCCCAGCGGACGTTGGTGAGGGCTTGGCTCTCGCCCATGGTCAGGCCGGTGCGCGGTTCGACGACGGCCGGGGGTACGGGCATCAGGTCGGCGGGACGGATGCCCGCCAGCGCGCCGAGGCGCTGAGGCAGGGATCGCGCCCGGTTCGCCCGCAGCAGGGCCGAGCGCAGCCCCTCGCTCACGACGATGGGGGCGTCGGAGGCGCTGTCGACGCCCCCGGCGATCGCGGTCTCAGCCTGCCCGAGACGGATCTTGTTGGCGGCGTACACGACCGCTTCCAGACCCGTCCCGCAGGCCTGCTGCAGGTCGCAGGCGGGGGTGTGGGGCGACAGCGCGGAGCCGAGCACGGCCTCGCGGGTGAGGTTGAAGTCGCGCGAGTGCTTCAGGACGGCGCCGGCGACGACCTCGTCGATCGTGGCGCCCGCGAGCCCGAAACGTGCCACCAGTCCGTCGATGGCGGCGGTCAGCATGGCCACGTTGGACGCCTGCGCGTACGCACCGCCTGCCTTGACGAAGGGGATGCGGTTGCCGCCCACGATGACGGCGGTGCGTTCGGCCATGATGCTCCTCGTCGTTGAGTGAATCTGCTCGACACTGACGGTAGCAGATACCCCTAGTGTCGGATACCCTGCTGGTCATGACCCTCTCGGTGGACGGCCGCACGACGCGGTGGGCCCGGCACAACGCCAC
>NZ_DAIOIA010000133.1:0-7837 GCF_036744435.1 Propioniciclava sp.
CGTGGTGTCCGGCGACCTGCGGGCCGGTGTGTCCGACCAGATCGCCGACGCCTTCGGAACGTGGCGCAATCCCGCACCATCGGCCGCGCTTCATCTCCGCCCGGGGGCGCAGCGCCCGCGCGCCCTGATCATTGATCGGCCCGGCGCCGTTCAGGCGGACGTCCGACTCGGCTGGCCCTCCCTGGACCGGGCCGATCCCCGCTGGCCCGCCCTGCAGTTGGCCACCCACGCGATCGGCGGCGCCTACCTCAGCCGGCTGAACCGCGTCCTCCGGGAGGAGAAGGGCTTCACGTACGGCATCAGCCTCGTCAACGCCCCACTGCGCCAGGGAGGAATCAGCTACGCGCAGGCAGCCGTCCGAACCGAGGTTCTCGGGGAAGCACTCACGCTGACCCGTGGACTGCTCCGGCTCGACGACGACGCGTTGACGCCCGAGGAGATGGCCAGAGCCCGGGACTACCTCACCGGCACCACGCCGCTGCGCTTCGCCACCGCATCCGGGGTGACCGGCGGGGTCCTCGGACAGGCATCTGCCGGGCTGCCGGCGGACTTCGTGACCCGTCAATTGAGCGCCTACTCGCGCGTCACACCGGCGCAGGCTACCGAGGTGGCTGCTGCCCTGCTCGACCCGGAGACGGCGACGCTGGTCGTCGTCGGCGAAGCGGACGCGCTGATCCCTCAGGTCAGCGACGCCGGCTTCGAAGCCGAGGTGCGCGCCGCGGAGGCGCCGGATGCCAGCTAGCTCGCACGCCGAGCCAGCTAGCCCCGCCGCCGGCTAGCGGCCCATCTGCCGCAACGCGTCGGCCAGCGCCTGCTTGGCCTCGTTGGTCTTCGCCTGATAGGTGGCGAGGTCCCCGTTGCGCAGGGCGGCATCCGCATCCGTGAACGCCTGCTGAGCCCGCTGCAACGAGGTGACCGTCGCGGCCTCGTCCACCGTGCCGGTCGGAGTCGGCGTCGGCGTCGGGTTCGCCGTGGATCCGCCCGTGTCGGTCGTCGGCAACTCCCCGGTGTCGGCGCCCGCGTCACCCGCGAACACCTGATCGAGCGCCTCTTGGAGCGTGCTCCCGATCCCGATGTGCTCGCCGAAGCGGACCACGACGAACGTCAGCGCCGGGTAGGCGCCCGCATTGCCCGTCCGCTCGGTGTAGATCGGCTCCACGTAGAGCAGACCGTTGCCCATCGGCAGCGTCAGCAGATTGCCGTACTTGATCGATGCCGCCCCACGATTCTGCTGGTACGGCAGCAACTCGGCCGCCACCGACTGGTTCTGCGTGATCGCGTTCTGGGTCTGCCCCGGACCGTCGATCTGCTGCGTGTCCGACATCCGCAGGATACGGAGCTTCCCGTAATCAGCGGAGGCGGCATCGGCGTTCACGGCTAGGTAGGCGGCGAGATTCTGCCGGCTCCGCGGCACGAACACGGCCGTCTGGCTGAAGGTGGGCGCGGTATCTCCGGGCCACTTGATCGACAGGTAGTAACTGGGCTCCTTGGTGCCGTCGTTGCCCTGAACCGGGTCGACCGGGACCTCCCAGATGTCGGTGCCGTTGTACCAGACCCGAGGATCGGAGACGTGGTAGCGCCCCAGCAGCTGGCGCTGGACCTTGAACAGGTCCTCCGGGTAGCGCAAGTGCTCCAACAGATCGGCGCTGATCTCAGAACGCGGCGTCACCGTACCCGGGAACGCGGCCGAATAGGTCTGCAGGAGCGGATCGGACTCGTCCCAGGCGTACAGCTTCACACTGCCGTCGTAGGCGTCCACCACGGCCTTGACCGAGTTCCTGATGTAGTTGATGGGCTGGTCCGCCTGCCCGCCGAGGGCGGAGGACTGCGTGTCGGAGGTGGCCTGGCTCAGCTGCACGCGCTGGCTGTTGGGGTACGTGTTGGACGTCGTGTAGGCGTCCACGATCCACACCAGGCGGCCGTCCACGACGGCCGGGTACAGGTTCTGGTCGACGGTCAGCCACGGGGCGACCTTCTCCACCCGCTGCTTCGGGGTGCGGTCATAGAGGACCTTCGACTCCGCGTTCACGCGATCCGACAGCAGGATGTTGAGGTCGGCGAACCGGGTGGAGAACAGAAGCCGACCCCACAGGTCACCCATGGGGACCCCGCCGGTGCCGTCGTACTCGTTGTACTGCTCGCCGCCGCCCTCGGCCCCGCCCGGGGTATCGAGTTCGATGGGTGACTGGCCCTCCAGACGCCCCACAATGGCGAAGTTCGTCGACTGCTCACCGAAGTAGATGCGGGACTGCGACTCCTCGATGTCGCCGACCGGCGGGATGTCGCGGGTCACCCAGACCGGTTCGCCGTTGCCTTGACGACGGTTGCCGTAGGCAGACGCGAAACCATGCCCATGTGTATAGACCGTGTGGAGATTGTTCCAGTTCGGGTCGGGGATGCCCGCCTCGTTCAGCTCCCGCGCCGCCACGACGACATCGGTCTCCTGGCCGTCGATGGTGTAGCGATCGATGTCGAGGATGTCGGGGAAGGAGTAGTAGCCACGCACCTGCTGCAACTGCTCGAAGGCCGGGCCGACCACCTGCGGATCCATCAAGCGGATGCCGGGCAACGCGGCCGCGTCCTCCTTGAGCTGTCCGGGAGCGACGTGCGTGACGGCGGCGTAGTCCTCGATGCTCGCGTCCGTGAGGCCATACGCCTGCTTGGTGGCGGTGAGGTGCGCCTGGATGTAGTCGTTCTCGCGATCAGGCTCGTTCGGCCGCACCTGGAACGTCTGCACCACGGCCGGGTAGATCATGCTGAGGATGAGGCTCGTCACGAGCATCAGCACCACCCCGACGACCGGCAGGATCGTCCGGTTCACGAACGCGTTGACGACGAACAAGGCGGCCACGATGAACGAGATCACGGCCAGCACGAGTTGCGCGGTCATGCGGGCGTTGCCGTCGGTGTACTGCAGTCCGGTGAACAGCGATCCCTGCTGGAGCAGCAGCCCGAACCGGTCTACCAGGCATTGCAGCCCGAAGACCAGCAAGATGACCGCGGCGACGATGGACAGGTGCACCCGGGCAACCCGCGGGGCGCCCACGCCACGCCGCTCGCGGCTGATGACGATGTTGCCCACCGCGAAATGCACCGCGGCAGCAGCGACCAAACCGAACGCCAGCCCGCTCATGAGCAGGGACAGCACCAGCCGCAGGACGGGGTAGTCGATCATGTAGAAGGTCGTGTCGAGACCGAAGTACGGGTCGACGATGCCGGACGGTTTGCGATTGAGCCAGGCCAACACGGGCATGACCTGCGTCGACATCGACATGCCCGCCATGACGCCGAACACCGCGGACGGGATGATCACTGCGGCCACCCGGTTGTTCTCGAGGAGGTCTCGGTAACGGTCCAGGACCTGCGAGGATCCTCGGGTCCGCTGCCGGGGACGCAGCCGCAGCGCCACCCACATGTTCGTGCCGATGAGACCACCCACGACGAGGGCCGCCAGCACGAACAAGACCACGTGGGCGACCAGCTGTGTGGTGAACACCCCCGAGAATCCGGTGGAGTCGAACCAGAGTTTCTCGGTCCACACGGCGGCGAACACGAAGAAGGCGGCGATGGCGACGGCGATGATCACCGCCGTCATCAGCAGTGGGCTACGGCGCGGGGCTACGGTGGCGGCTGGCACGTCCAGGGGCTCCTCGGAAGTTGTTATGCGGTCAGCGTACGCGACAGCACCTCGGCGAGCCCGGGAACCAGGTCCTGGGCCGCGAGAAGCTCCTCGGGTCGCGTCTTGAGGCGTGCCACGCCGTACTGGGCGCCCGTGCGGGTGACACCGACGACCACGCGGACGTCCTGGCGTTCCGGATGGTGCGCGACGAACGTCTCCGCCTCGGCCGGATCCTCCGGCAGGTCGTCCTCGACGTGCGGCGGGACGAACAGCCGCTCCAGGGCGACGGCGCAGCCGAAGACGCTGGCGGGCCACCCGATCCCCGCCAGCGCGTCCATGACTTCGCTCCCGCCATTGAAGCCCTCCTGCTCGATCGAGCTCAACGCATCGTCGGGTTGCGCCTCGGGGCGGGCCAGCTGTTCGGCCAGGGACGGCTCGGCGGCCAGCAGTTCCGCGGTCGGCACCAGGGCGAACAGTCGCGCGGGCTGATCCCAGCCGCCGTGACCGACGTGCCGCTCGATCTCCATCAGCGCTGCGATCAACGCGTCGTCACTCATGTGCATCCCTTCACGAGAGCCTCGGTGGCCGGGTCGGCCAGCGCGTCCAGCGCATTGATGGCATCGTCCAGCGTGGAGACACTGACGATCCGCGCCCGCGCCGAAACGCCCTCCATGTCGACGCAGTTGCCCGAGGGAACGAAGAAGACCTCGGCTCCAGCGCGCTCCGCGCTGACGAGCTTCTCCTTGATGCCCCCCACGGCCGCCACATTGCCGACCCCGTCGATGGTGCCCGCACCCGAGACGACGCGGCCGTTGACGACATTGTCGGGAGTGATCCGGTCGTACACGCCGAGCGCGAGGATCAGCCCTGAGGTGGGGCCGCCAAGGCTCGAGTCGAGGTGGAAGCTGATCCGTGGATCGTAGGAGTAGCCCATGGTGAGGTTGCCACCCCAGACCGGCAGGCTGGCCTGGGTCTTGGAGGCGGTGGTGTCGATCTTGACCGCGAGCCGCTCACGCGTGCCGTCGGGCAGGTCACGCTGGACGGTGAAGGTGACCGGGTCACCGATGGCGCGCTTCTCGATCTCGGTCCGCACGGCGGCCGTGGTGGCGGTGGGGACGCCGTCGATCTCCAAGACGAAGTCGCCCGGGAACAGCTTGTCCACGGCGGGGCCGGTCTGCGCGACCGATTGGACCATCGGCACCTGACGCACCGTGAACCCGGCCGCCCGCAAAGCGGCGGCCGCGGCGTCGGACTGCGCAGTGGCTAGTTGGGCGACCTCGCGATTGCGGATCTCGGCGTTGGTGGCGCCGGCGGCGTACACGGCGTCCCGCGGAAACACCTCGCGATCCGCGGCTGCATGGGCGTACAGCACCTCTGGGAGCGAGACAGGGGCCCCCGGCCGTGTCACCGAGGTGGAAGCGATCAAGAGGGTGCCGGTGGCCGAGTAGCTCGGGGCACCCACGATGTCGATCGGCGGCTGGTCGGCGTCGGCCAACACGTCGAAGGTGGCTCCCGGTGCGTACGTCACGAAGGGCACGGGGGTCATGGCGAGCACGGCGGCCGCGATGACGAAGATCAACGCGGACACGGCGGCCGTCCACGTCTGCCTCGTCATGGCAGGGATACTACCCGGGCCAGCCCTTTTCCCCGCCCCCGGGCTTGCATCATGCCGCACAATGGAGACACCACCGAAGGGAGATCGATCATGGCAACCGGAGACGATCCGAACCCGATGGAGGAGTTCCTCCGACAGTTCGGCATCCAGCCCGGGCCCGACGGGACCTTCGACATCAACCAACTCGTCGGCCCCCTACAGCAGGCCTTCGCTCAGTTCAGCCAGCAGATGTCGGCCGCCGGTGACGGCGATGGGCTCAACTGGATCCTCGTCAAAGATGTGGCCCGCAAGACCACGGCCGCCTCAGGTCCTGATCCGACGCCCTCCCCCACGCAGGCGGCCTCCATCCGCGACGCCGTCGCGCTGGCGGACCTCTGGCTCGACGAACATCTGGCGATGGGCCGGATCGACACCGCACCGGTCGCCTGGAGCCGCGCCGAGTGGGTCGAGAAGACCATCGGGACGTGGGAACACCTCACCGGCTCGGTGTCCTCCTCGCTGACCGGCGCGGTCGCCGGCCTCATGGACCGTCCCGAGCCTGAGTTCGCGGGCATGGCGGCGATGATGGAGCCGATGATGCGCACCGCGGCGGCGGGCATGCTCGCCGCTCACGTCGGCCAGGGCATCGGCAGGCTCGCCACGGATGTGCTGAGCACCTCCGACCTGGGATTCCCGCTCACCGAGCGTCCCGTGGTCGCTTTGCTGCCGACCAACGTCGGAGCGTTCGCCGACGGCCTGGATGTTCCGCTGTCCGACGTCCGGATCTACCTTGCGCTGCGCGAAACGGCCCGCCAGCGGCTGTTCGCCCAGGTGAGCTGGCTGGGTCCGCAGATGCTCGCCCTGATCGAGAAGTACGCCCGCGACCTGACCCTGGACTCGGCCGCCTTCGAGGAGGCGATCGAGGCACAGATGTCGGGGGGGCTGAGCCCCGAGCGCATCGAGGAGTTCGGCAACCAGCTGGCCGGCAAGCTCTTCAAGCCCGTCCTCACCCCGGAACAGACCGAGGTGCTGGGGAGGCTGGAGACCTTGGTCGCGCTGGTGGAGGGGTGGGTTGACGACGTCGTGACTCAGGCGAGCGCCGCGTACCTGCCCCGGGCCGCCGCGCTGCTGGAGGTCGTGCGGCGGCGGCGGGCGTCCGCGTCGACCTCGGAGGCCGCCTTGAAGACGCTGCTGAACCTGGAACTACGCCCCAGGCGGATCCGCGATGCCGCCAACCTGTGGGCCGCCGTGCGCGCCCAACGCGGAGTCGAGGGACGCGATGCCGTGTGGAACCATCCCGACTTGGTGCCGACCGGAGCCGACCTCGATGACCCTCTGGGTTTCGCCGAGAACGGTCACGTCACCCCGGCCGCCGACGATCTGGACGCGCAACTGGCACGCCTGCTGGACGAAGAACGCGGCAAGGGCGACGCGAGCTGAGCCCGTCAGCCCGCGGTGCGTTTCACGTGGTCGACACCCTCGAGGAAGCCGCGCGCGCGAGGCGACTCCGTGTGGGCGTTGACCAGGTGCCAGAACCGGTCGTTGTGCTCGCGCTCGACGAAGTGCGCCACCTCGTGGAGCAACACGTAGTCCAACACCCAGGCGGGCATGGTCTGCAGCCGATCACTGACACGGATCTCACCGCTGCTCGGCGTGCAGGAGGCCCATCGCGAGGCCATGTTGGACACCCACCGAGCACCGATCACGGGTTCGGGCTGGTCGGTGTGGGGGGCGATGTAGGAGCGGTAGAGCTCACGCGCCCGAGAGGAGATCTCGTGATCGCCGCGCGGGGGGCGCTGCCGCGCCTCCTTGGTGAGGTAGCGCTCGACGAGCCCGGGGATCAGCGCCCGGCGTTGCCGTGCCGTCATGTGTTCGGGGACGACCACCACGAGCCGACCCTCCTCCCGGAAGGCCGTCATCGTGCGCGTGCGGCGGCTCGAATCCCGCACCTCATACCCCTCGGTCGGCATGCGCGACAGCCTAGGCCCCGCATGCTCCATTCCGGGCAACCAGACCGACGGCTTTGACCCATGCGGCAACGGCACGCTAGGTTATCCGCACGGCCCCCGGAGTGGTGGACGCCCGCAGGGGAAGGCAGGCGTGCGACACACCGGGGGCCTTCCGCGTCCTTAGCCGGAGCTTATTCTCCCTAGTGCCCTATGCTGAACCGGTCAGCGCCTCGACGGCCGCCCGCCGGGGTTCAGAAATCAGCCAGGAGGAAACCTGTGGCGAACGACACCTACAGCGGAAAGTTCTACTGCGTGAAGTGTAAGGATCACCGCGAAGCCGAGGGCGCCGTGACGGTGAATGAGAAGGGCACCCGCATCGCGAAGGCCAAGTGCCCCGTGTGCGGCACCAATCTGACCCGCTTCCTGCCGAAGGCCTGAGCGCCGCAGCAGACGTCGCGCCGGGGCATCGAGCATCACGCTCGATGCCCCGGCCGCATGTCCGGGCAGGCACCGGCGGTGTTGTCCCGGTGTCGTCAGCTCCCGTGCGGCCCTGTCGCGCGGGCCCGTCCGCGGGCAGCCTGGTGCCATGCCCACCCGCCTCCACCTCCGCCCTGACCTGAGCATTCTTCGCCTCCCCGACGGCACCGTGCAGGTCGGCCTCGACGTCGAGACGCC
>NZ_DAIOIA010000134.1:0-7748 GCF_036744435.1 Propioniciclava sp.
GAACAGTCAGGTCATCAACCGTGCCGCCTACATCGCGGTCGGCGTGGACCTCGACCGGATCACCCCCCTACCTGTGAACACCCCGCTTACACAGACAAATTGACAGGCCCGGGTGGAGCAACGCGTCATGCAGCCCCGCTACGAGCCAGAGCCGTGCTCGCCCGCACAATCAAGTTCGTCGACAGCTTCATCCGCTCAGACACCCCCGCTGCGCCTCCTGCCAAGTCGGCTAGAGTCTTAATGGCTATCCGACCCATATCAACCCGCGGCTGATTCACCGTCGTCAATCGGGGAGTCGCCAGATCCACGCCCGGGGCGTTGTCGAAGCCGACCACCGACACGTCCTCGGGGACTCGCACGCCTCGTGACACGAACGCGCCGATGGCGCCCAACGCCATGCGGTCACTCAACGCAAACACGGCGGTGGGACGGTCCGGCATCTCGAGCATCCGCTCGGCAGCGTCGAAACCCGACCCGTACGTATAGGCCCCCTCGAAGATGAGCGACTCATCCACCTCGAAGCCGGCGTCCAGCAAGGCGGCGCGGTACCCGTGCAAACGTTCGTTGCCAGGTAGGAAGTCGGGGGTGCCGTTGATCAAGGCGATCCGGCGGTGTCCCAGCTCCAGGAGGTGCTCGGTCGCAGCCTTTCCACCCTCCCAGTTGGTCGACGAGATGGTCGTCGTGGCGTCCCTGCAGCCCACGTAGGGGTCGATCGCCACCACAGGAACCCCACGGTGGGCCGCAACCTCGAGGACGGGGCTTTGCGCTCCGTAGACCAGCAGCACGATGCCCATCACGTCAGGACGGAGGAACTCCCGCTCCCACTGCCAAGGTGACAACGCGCGCCGGGAACTGCGTGACTCAATGCGGGGCACGACGTCGATCCCTCTTCGGCTCCCTTCTTCGATCATGCCGCGCAAGACCTCGACCGAGTAGTAGGACTCGATCGAATCGGTGAGGAGCGTCACGAGCGGCCGGTCACGTCCATCGGCCGAAGCGCGGCGTGGAAGGTACCCGAGTTCGGAGGCAGCCCGGGCGACGAGAGCGCGAGTCTCCTCCGCGATCTCAGTTCGCCCGTTGAGCGCCTTGGACGCGGTCGCGTGCGATACCCCCGCTCGCTGAGCCACATCCTTCAGTGTCGGTCGCGTCATCGGCGGCGCCTCTCATGATCGGGGCGCAACGCTGCACCCAGCCAGCACTCTACACAACGCGCCGTTCGAAACATTGCGACCGTGATGTCGCGCGCGAGTCTGCCGCGAAGCGCTTCCGCTGAGCGGTGGTTCACGCTGAGCGACGACTCTTGCGACGATCATCGTTGACACGTTCGCGTGGGAGGGCTACCGTTCCGGCGCTTCGGGGGGCTTTGGTACGAAAAGTTTCAGAGCAGGTCTTGATGGAAGCGTCGCAAGGGTGCGGCGCGAGACCGAGCCCCGGCGTTGACGTTTTCGAGGAGGAAAGTGTCGATGAGCGCCATGAATTCGCTCTACTTCGCACGCCCAGACACCATGGAAGTCTGGCAGGTCGACGAGCCGACGCCCGGTCCTGGCGAGGTGAAGGTGAAGACCGCCTACGCGTCCATCTGCGCGACCGACATCCACCAGGTGACCCAAGGCGTCCTGGGGGCAACACCCCCCATGCCCCTGGGGCACGAAACCAGCGGCACCATCGTGGAGTTGGGTCCGGGAACCGAGGCCAGCGGCCTCGCAGTGGGGGACAAGGTCACCGCGTTCCCCGTCTCGGTGTGCGGCCAATGCGCCAACTGCACCTCAGGGATGCCCCAGTACTGCGTCAATGCGAAGCCCTTCGGAGGCTTCAGCGAGTACTACGTGACCACGGCTGCCACCGTGTTCAAGCTGCCCGAGGACGCCGACTTGAAGTCCTACGCCATCGTCGAGCCCACCGCCTGCGCCATTCGTGCGATGGACCTCGCGCCGATCAAGCATGGGCAGACGGTGGCCATCTCCGGGATCGGGGGAATCGGCGCGATCCTGCTCAACGCGATCCTGCTGTCCGGGGCCGCGAAGGTCACCGTCATCGAGCCGGTCGCCGCCAAGCGGCAGATGGCGCTCGCCATGGGTGTTGAGCACACCATCGATCCGTTGTCTGATGACATCGCGGCCGGGGCCGCACGCATCACGGGTGGGCGTGGCTTCGACGTGGTCTTCGAGGCCTCCGGTTCCCCGCGCGCTGCCGCCCCCGCCCTCGACATCGTCGGACGGTGCGGACGCGTGGTCTACTTCGCCGTCTATCCGCCCAGCTTCGAACTGCCGGTCAACCTCTACGACCTGTACTCCAAAGAAGCCGCCATCCTCACGGTGTTCACCCATCCCGACCTGTTCCCACGGGCCATCAACCTGATCCCCCGGCTGGCCCTGGACAAGATCATCGGCCCGGTGGTCCCGCTGAGCAAGGCCCTGGACGGGGTCGAACTGTTCCACTCCGGACAGCATCCCAAGATCATCCTCGACTGCACGGCGTAGTGCAGCCCAACCTCAGGAGTAACGAGAACATGGCAGACATCACGCGACTCGAAGAACTCGCCTACGAACTCCGGGTGAAGCTCCTCCAACTGTGCGGCACCTACGAAGGCGCCGTCCACATCGGAGGAGACCTCTCCGCAGCGGACATCTTCACCGTCCTGTATCAGTACGGCATGAACGTCGATCCCGACGACATCCGTATGCCTGAGCGAGACCGCTTCGTTCTCAGCAAGGGCCACGCCGCCGTATGCATGTACATCGCGATGGCCATCCGCGGCTTCTTCGACTACGACGAGATCGTGGCGACGTACGGTCAACTCGACAGTGCCTACGGCATGCACCCGTGCAAGGTGCAGCTCCCCGGGGTGGAGTGCTCCACCGGATCGCTGGGTCACGGACTCGGCCTGGCCACGGGCATGGCTGCCTGGGCACGCCAGCAGGGCCGCCAGCACCGCGTCTTCACCCTGGTCGGGGATGGGGAATCATGCGAGGGCTCGGTCTGGGAAGCCGCGATCGCCGCGCCCAGCCTGCGCCTGGGCAACCTCGTCGCCTTCCTCGACCGCAACAAGCAGTTCATGACCTCCATGTCGGAAGAGCGCATCATCCTGGAGCCGTACGCCGACAAGTGGCGCGCCTTCGGCTGGAACGTCATCGAGATCGACGGCCACAACATGGGCGAACTCGTGGACGCGGTCGATGCCCTGCCCGATCCTTCCTCCCAGCAGCCCACCGCCATCGTGTGCCACACGGTCAAGGGCAAGGGAGTCGACTTCATGGAAGGCGAGATCGGTTGGCACGCCGGATCCGTCAGCCCCACAGACCTGGCGCGCGCGCTCGCCTCACTCGACGCCTCCCGAAAGGAACTGGTGTAAGACCATGCCCGTCACCTTCAACTTCCGCGACATGCTGTCGGCCCGCTCCGTCATGGGCGACACCATCAAAGACCTCGGCGACCGGTACGACAACGTCTGGGCCCTGACGCCCGACATCGGCCAGTCCCTCGGCGAGTTCAGTGCCGCCCACCCCGATCGGTTCGTCGACGTGGGCATCGCCGAGCAAAACTGCATGACGGTGGCGGCGGGCCTCGCGTACGAGGGGGCCGTCCCGATCGTCGTCGGCATGGGCATGTTCCTCACGATGCGGGCCTTCGAACAGGTGCGCACCGACATCGGGTACCCCAACCTGCCCGTCCGCATCATGTCCACCCACGGAGGCATGGTCTCCGGCGGCGGATCCACCCACTACATGATCGAGGACATCGCCTTGATGACCTCCATCGTGAACATGACCGTGACCGCGGTGAGCGACCCCAACATGGTCCGCGACCTGCTCAACCAGTCCATGGACATCCCTGGCCCCGTCTACATCCGGCTGTCGCAAGGCAAAGCGGACCAGGTGCTCTACCAGCCCGGAGAGCACGAGATCCGCATCGGCAAGGCGATCACGGCCCGCGCCGGCGATGACCTCACCATGATCACCTACGGGGAACTCGTGGCTCAATGCCTCGACGCGGCCGAGGAACTCGCCAAGGACGGCATCAACGCGCGTGTGATCGACATGTTCACGCTGAAGCCGGTGGACAAGCAGGCCATCATCGATGCGGCCCAGCAGACGGGGCGGATCATGGTCGTCGAGGACCATCTCGCCTATGGCGGCCTGGCCAGCATCGTCAGCGACACCCTCGTGGACGCCGGCGTCTCGCTGCAGGCGTTCCGACGCCTCGGCGTGCCGCAGGTGTACGCCGGGTTCGGTAGCGCCGACGAACTGCGCGACAAGCACGGCTTCGGCCTGGCCGCCACCATCGAGGCGGCACGCAACCTCGTGTGACCCAGCCCTCGGCAGGGCTTCTGGTGCGGGTCCCGGATCGTGGGCCCGCACCTCGTCAACGACGACGAACCGACGCAACGACGCGTCACACCTCTCTGGGAGTACTTCCATGACAAAGACAGCCGTACCCACCGCCGACGAGCGGGTCCATCTCGGCGTGTGGCGTCGCCTGGGCTATGCCTCAGGCGACTTCTCCAACAACATGAGCTGGTCGCTCGTCAGCGGCTACCTGATGTTCTACCTCACCGACGTCGCTCTGCTTCCGGCCGTGGCCGTCGGAACGATGTTGATGGTGCCCAAGGCCTTCGACGCCTTCATCGATCCCTTCATCGGGAACATGGCCGACAGGACGAACACGCGCTGGGGCCGCTACCGGCCCTGGATCCTGTTCGCCTGCATCCCGATGCTCATCCTCAACGTCTTGACCTTCTCCACGTTCCCCGCCTGGAGCGAGGGCGGCAGATTCGCGTGGGCGTCGGTCACCTACGTCCTGCTGGTCGTCGCCTACTCGCTGGTGAACATTCCCTACAGCGCTCTTCCAGCGGCGCTGACCCGGGACGCGGACGTTCGCTCCGCGCTCGCCAGCTACCGCATGACGGCAGCGTTCCTGTCCATGACGCTGCTGTCCTTTGGCCTCATCCGGGTCGTGGAATGGGCCGGTGGAGGGGACGCGGCTCTCGGCTACCAGCGGGCGGCCATCATCTTCTCCCTCATCGCCTTGCCCTTCTACTTGATCACGTTCTTCTCGACCAAGGAAGTTGTTCATGTTCCTCACGTGAAGGTGCGCTACAAGTACCTGTTCGCCACCTTGAAAGGGAATGCGCCGGTCTGGTCGCTGGTGGGGGCCTTCTTTGCCTGGGGAGTCCTTCAGGGTGGGCTGTCGATGCGCCTGTACTACTTCACCTACAACGCCGGCGATCAAATCCTCTTCGCGAACAATACGACGATCCAGTCGGCGGTCTCCATGGTGGGCGCGTTCGCCATCACCTCGCTGGTGCTGCGCGTCAAGAACAAGGCGGTCCTGCCAGCCTTCGGGTTCTACCTCGCCGGGGCCGCGTGCATCGTGTGCTTCTTCCTGCCCATCGACACCACGGCCGGGGTGTGGTTGTACTACGTCATGAGCATCCTGATTGGCCTGGGACAAGGGATGATTCTCGCGAGTCTCTTCGGTATGGTGCCCGACACCACCGAGTACACGATCTGGCGCTACAAGATCCACGCGGCGGGTTTCGTCTCGGCTTTCATCACGTTCGCCATGAAGCTTGGGACGGCGCTGTCGGCGGCAGGTGCCGGCTACGTGCTCAGCTGGATCGGCTATGTGGCGGGTGCACAGCAGACCGGAAGCGCATTGTTCTGGATCAACTTCAGCTCGCACATCTTCGTGGGCATCCTGATGCTCCTGGGTGGATTATGCCTGCATTTCTATAAGCTCGATAAGGCGACCTATGACCGGATCGTCGACGAATTGGACGCCCAGGGTGAAGGCCAAGTCCAAGAGATGGCCTGAGGGCCTCCAGTACAACGGAAGGAACAATCCATGTTGACGGTTGCCATTACCAAGATGGGTCGCCTCAATCATCCCGATCCGGAACTCCGCGGGCGCGTCGAGGTCATCGACTTCCCCGAACAGGATCTGGGGCCGCACGACGTCAAGATCCGGGTCGCCTATGCCGCGATTTGCGGCTCCGATCCGCACTTGGCCGAGGGGGCCTTCAGCTGGGACGTCCCCCAGGGGCTCGGCCACGAGATCTCCGGAGTGATCGAAGAACTGGGAGCAGAGGCACACGTGAACGGCCTCGCGGTCGGCGATCGCGTGGCGTGCAATTTCCTGCACTTCTGCGGCACCTGCTACTGGTGCCGCACAGGCAAGCAGCAGTTCTGTACCGAACTGGCCGACTACCAGCGACCCGGCATGGCCGAGTACGTGGTGTGGCACGAGTCCCAGGTCTACAAGCTGCCCGATGACGTCAGCCTGCTGAAAGGATGCCTGCTGGAGCCGGTCTCCGTCGGGGTGCGCATGCTCGACAAATTGCAGCCCCGTGTCGGCCAACGCGCGCTGGTGTGCGGAGGGGGACCCATCGGGCAGATTGCCACGCAGCTCCTGGCACGGGCAGGCGCGACGGAACTCACGATGGTGGAACCGATCGCTGAACGTCGCGACCTCGCCCTGGGGTATGGGGCCGTGCATGTGATCGATCCCACCACCGAGGACCTCACCGCTCGGGCGATGGAGATCACCGGGGGACTGGGCTACGACGTGGTGCTCGACGCCTCCGGATCCACTCGGGCCGTCGGCACCCTGCCAGACGTCACACAACGAGGCGGCACGCTCATCTACGGGGCCATGTATCCGAACGAGTTCGAGATGCCGTTCAACATCGCACAGCTGTGCTACTTCAAAGAACTGACGATCTCTGGCCTGTTCGTCTCGCCATATGCCTTCCCCCGGGCACTGCAACTCCTGCCGTCGCTGGATCTGGACGCCTTCACCCAGGCGGTATACCCGCTCGAACGGGCATCCGAGGCATTCGACGTCCATCTGTCGGGCGCGCATCCGAAGGTGGTCATCGCCTGCAATCCGCAGTGACCTGAGGAGGCGCCGGTCTGGCACACCTGGGGAGGGAGGCGACGCGTTGCCGTCGCCTCCCTCCCCGTTCAGCGTGTTGAGCCACGTCGAGGGTCACCTTCCCAGCCGACACCGCGCGACGAGCAGCACTCCCGCCGCGCCGGAGGTGTCGCCGTTGTGCCCTTCTTTGCCCGACAGGGGGAGATGACGGCAAACTAGGACGGTGAATGAAAAGAGCGAGCGTCCGGATTCTTCTGATCGCGGAGGTTCCGGGGACCGGCAGCGTCCCTACCGCGGGCAGGGGGCGGGCCCACGCCGCTCCGGTGGCGAGGGTCAACGTGGCGGCGCCCGCAACGACGGCGACCGTGGCCGGTCCTGGAGCGATGGGGACCGGGGCCGCGGCGGGGCTGCTCGCGGCGGACAGCATGGGTCCCGGCGATTCGACGACTCGCGGGGCGGCGACGACCGTCGAGGTGGCCCCAACCGCTACGACGCACAGGGTTCCTCGCGCGGCCAGGGACGCTTTGATTCCTCAGGCAAGCCCCGATCCGGGGATGCGCGTCCGGCAGGCCGGGGCACCGGTCCTCGCCGCGAGGATGCGGGACGCTCCGGCAACAGCGGCTACCGATCTGCGGGGGCCGGGCAGCGCAACCAGGACGGACGCGGACGCGATACCAACCAGCGCAGCTATCGCGGTGACCGTGACGAGCCCCGTGGGTATCGCGGCGGTTCGCAGGAGTCGCGTGGTTACGAAGGCCGTGGTGGTGACTCGCGTGGTTACCAGGACCGTGGTGGTGAGTCGCGTGGTTACCAGGGGCGCGGTGGTGACTCGCGTGGATACCAGGACCGTGGTGGTGACTCGCGTGGTCGCAGTG
>NZ_DAIOIA010000135.1:0-7562 GCF_036744435.1 Propioniciclava sp.
GCAGCGACACCAAGTACATCGTGCACTTCCCGGAGACCCGCGAGATCTGGTCCTACGGCTCGGGCTACGGCGGCAACGCCCTGCTGGGCAAGAAGTGCTTCGCGCTGCGGATCGCGTCGGTGCTCTCCCGCGAAGAGGGCACCATGGCCGAGCACATGCTGATCCTCAAGATCACGCGCGAGGCCGACGCCAAGACGTTCTACCTGGCTGCAGCATTCCCGAGCGCCTGCGGCAAGACCAACCTCGCCATGCTGCAGCCCACCATCCCCGGCTACAAGGTGGAGACCATCGGTGACGACATCGCCTGGATGCGCCCCGGCGAGGACGGGCGGCTGTACGCGATCAACCCGGAGGCAGGGTTCTTCGGCGTGGCGCCTGGCACGTCGGCGTCCACCAACCCGATCGCACTCGCCGCGCTGGATCACGACGTCATCTTCACCAACGTGGCCCTGACCGACGACGGGGACGTCTGGTGGGAGGGCCTCACCAAGGAGCCACCGGCCCACCTGATCGACTGGACGGGCCGCGACTGGACGCCGGACGCCGACCGTCCCGCCGCCCATCCGAACTCCCGGTTCACCGTCGCCGCCGATCAGGCCGCCACCATCGCCGACAACTGGGACGATCCGGCGGGCGTCCCGCTCGACATCATCTTGTTCGGCGGGCGGCGGGCGTCCAATGTGCCGCTCATCTCGGAGGCCTACGACTGGGAACACGGCGTCTTCATCGGCGCCACGGTCTCCTCCGAACAGACGGCCGCCGCCGAGGGCTCGGTCGACTCCCTGCGCCGCGACCCGTTCGCGATGCTCCCGTTCTGCGGCTACAACATGGCCGACTACTGGCAGCACTGGCTCGACATGGGGGCCACCCTGGGCGACAAGGCGCCGTCGATCTTCCAGGTGAACTGGTTCCGCAAGGGTGAGGACGGCACGTTCCTGTGGCCGGGCTTCGGCGACAACGCCCGCCCCATTGAGTGGGCCATCAAGCGGGTGCTGGGGGAGGTGGAGGCGTCCGACGGGCTGTCGGGCCACCTGCCGAAGACGGGTGACCTCAACGTCGACGGCCTCGACCTGGACGCCGCCACCCTGGAGCAGATCTTCGCCCTCGACCCCGAGGCCTGGGCCCAGGAGGCCGACCTGACCGAGGAGTACTTCGAGCAGTTCGGCGACAAGGTTCCGCAGCGCCTGCGCGACCAACTCGCCAAGCTGCGCGAGCGGATTGCCCAAGCACAGAACTAACCACCAGCGTCCAGCACCGACCTCGCTGGCACGACCGCCTGGATCCGCGCGTAAGCGTGAGCCCAGGCGGTCGTTGCTGCCGCCCACATCCCGTCGTCACTGCCGCCCACCCCGCCGAGGACTGAGGCTAAGCCCGCCGAGGACTGAGGCTGGGCCCGCCGAGGACTGAGGTTGGGACGGCCCAGGACTCGGGCACGGCCCCGGGACGCGCAGCACACCGAGGGGCGCCAGGACAACGTGCGCCCCAGTGCATCGTGCGCGCGCTAGGCGGGACGCGGGGCGTACATGATGATGCCGACGCCGACCAGGCAGATCGCGGCCCCCACCAGATCGAACCGATCGGGCTTGAAGCCGTCGAAGACCATGCCCCACAGCAACGAACCGATGATGAAGACGCCGCCATACGCGGCGAGAATGCGTCCGAAGTCCGCGTTCGGCTGGAGGGTGGCCACGAAGCCGTAGACGCCCAGAGCGAGGACGCCTGCGCCCGCCCAGATCAGCCCGCGGTGCTCCCGGACGCCCTGCCACACCAGCCAGGCTCCGCCGATCTCGGCGATGGCGGCGACGGCGAAGAGCACGATCGAGCGCACTGTGTCCATGGCTCGCATTCTGACAGGCAACCCGGACTTGCCCGCCGCGGTTTCGCGTGGCCTACTGGACATAAGAAAACTTGAAGGAGCAACTAAATGAGCACCATCGCTGTCACCGGAGCCACTGGCCATCTCGGCGGCCTGATCGTCGACGCCGTCCTGGCTCGGGGCATCGCGGCCACCGACGTGGTCACCATCGTCCGCGACCCGGCCAAGGCCACCCGCCTTCCCGCGGGCGTCCGCGTCGCTCAGGCGACCTATGAGGATCAGGCTGCGCTCACGACGGCCCTGACGGGCGTCGACACGCTGCTGTTCGTGTCGGGCAGCGAGCCCGGCAAGCGCGCCGCCCAGCACCGCAACGTCATCGCCGCGGCCCAGGAGGCTGGCGTCGGCTTCATCGCCTACACGAGCCTGCTGGACGCGGACACCTCAGCCCTGTCGCTGGCGGAGGAGCACGTGATCACCGAGAAGTTGCTCGCAGATTCGGGCATTGATCACGCTCTCCTGCGCAACGGCTGGTACTGGGAGAACTACGCCTCCGCCGTCTCCGGCGCTGCGGCGTCGGGTGAGTTCCATGGGGCTGCAGGGGAGGGCCTCGTGTCGGGGGCCGCCCGCAAGGACTACGCCGCGGCGGCAGCTGTGGTCGGCACCACCCCGGGGCATGCCGGCAAGGTCTATGAACTGGCTGGGGCCCCGGCGCTCAGCTACCCGCAGATCGCGGACGGCATCGCCGAGGTGACCGGAAGCACGGTTTCCTACGTGAACCAGACCGAGGCTGAGTACGCCGCCCAACTCGCCAGCCACGGGCTCCCGGAGGCGGTCGCCCAGATGCTCGCCGGGTGGGACACCGCCATCGCTGGCGGTGCGCTGCACTCCAGCAGCACGGACCTCGCCGACCTCATCGGGCGTCCCACCACGTCCCTGGTGGACACCCTCCGCGCCCTGTAGGTGTGGCCATGCGTCGAGGACTGAGGGCCGACGTGTCGATCGCCCAGTCCTCGACGAAGCCAACCTCAGTCCTCGGCGACTCCAACCTCAGTCCTCGGCGACTCCAACCTCAGTCCTCGGCGACTCCAGCCCAGTCCTCGGCGGTTAGCCGAGGTGGGCGCGGCCCGGGTCGGTCAGCCACCCGGCGGGGTCCGGACCCTTCGGGACGATGCCGGTCGGGTTGATCTGGTCGTGCGTGGCGTAGTAGTGCCGCTTGATGTGGTCGAAGTCGACCGTCTCGCCGAAACCGGGCTGCTGGAACAGGTCGCGGGCGTAGGCCCACAGCACCGGATCCTCGGTGAGCTTGTTCCGGTTGCACTTGAAGTGGCCGTGGTAGACGGCGTCGAACCGCACCAAGGTGGTGAACAGCCGGACGTCGACCTCGGTGATGCGCTCCCCCATCAGGAACCGGCGCGTGGCCAGCCGTTCGGAGAGGGCGTCCAGCCGGGCGAACAGCCGGTCGTAGGCCAACTCGTAGGCGGCCTGGGAGGTCGCGAACCCAGCCCGGTAGACCCCGTTGTTCACGTCGGCGAAGATCTCGTTCACGAGTTGGTCGTGCTCGGCACGTTCGGCCGGGTCGGACGGCAGCAACTGCGGCGCGCCGTCGCGATGGTAGGACGCCCACTGCGTCGACAGATCGAGGGTGATCTGCGGGTAGTCGTTGGTGACCACCTGCCCGGTGAGCGTGTCCACCAGAGCCGGGACGGTGACGCGTCCGGCGTAGTCGGGGGCGGTGCGCGTGTAGGCCTCGGCGAGGAACTCGATGCCCAGCACCGGGTCGCGGTGGCCCTCATCCAGCCAGAACCGCCAGCCGCGTTCGTCGCGGATCGGGTCGACGACGCCGAGCGAGATCACATCGGTGAGCCCGAGCAGACCGCGGACGATGATCGCCCGGTGAGCCCAGGGGCAGGCCCGGGAGACGATCAGCCGGTAGCGTCCCGGCTCCACGGGCCAGCGGCCCTGCGCGTCCGGGCCCTCGCCGGGTCCGGCGTCGGAGTCGGCGCTGATGCGTCCGGAGAACCGGTTGGGCTGGCGGACGAACTCGCCGGAGGCGGCGTTCTCGGGGTGGAACTGCGCGGGCGTCATGCCGACACCCCCGCCTCGACGGCGTCGCGGACGTGGTCGAACAACTCGGTGGAGACGTAGCGCTCACCGGTGTCCGGCAGCACGGCCACGATCACCTTCCCTGCGTTCTCCGGACGGGCGGCCAGCACACGGGCGGCGGACAGCGCGGCCCCGGCCGAGATGCCGACGACGATGCCCTCGGCGCGCATCACCTCCCGCGCGACGTCGATGGCCTCATCACCAGGCACGTCGATCGTCTCGTCGATGAGGTCGGTGCGCAGGACGGGCGGCAGGTCCGTTCCCCCGGTGATGCCCTGGATCTTGTGCTGCACGAACACACCGCCGTTGAGGACGGGCGCCTCGGCTGGCTCGACCGCGTAGATCTTCAGGTGCGGGTTGCGTTCGCGCAGGTAGCTGCCCGCGCCGGTGAGCGTTCCGCCGGTGCCGACGGTGGCGACGAGGATGTCGACGCGGCCCGCGGTGTCCGACCAGATCTCGGGACCGGTGCTCGCGTGGTGCGTGTTCGGGTTGGCCGCGTTGCCGCCCTGCCCGGACAGGAACGCCCCCGGAGTCGCCTCGACGATCTGTCCGGCGCGCGCGTTCGCCCCGGCCATGCCGTCGGCGCCGGGGGTGAGTTCCAAGTCGGCGCCGAGTCCGCGCAGCAAGGCGCGGCGCTCCACCGACACGTCGTCGGGCATCACGATGACGACGCGGTAGCCCAGCGCCGCGCCGATCCACGCCAGCGCGATGCCGGTATTACCGCTGGTGGCCTCGACGATGGTGCCGCCGGGGGCGAGCTGCCCGGACGCCTCAGCGTTGCGGACGATGGCGAGCGCAGTGCGGTCCTTGACGCTCCCCAGCGGGTTGAAGGATTCGAGTTTGGCGAGCACCTCCGCGTCGGGGAAGAGGCGGTGGAGCCGCAGCAGCGGCGTGTGGCCGACCAGTTCGGTCGGGCTATGGAAGATCCGTGGTTCGCTCACGGGGATTCCTCTCAAGGGGACGGTACGGGTAGGAACGGTGGGTTCACGGGCGCCGGGCCTGGCTGGCTACGACGTGGTGTGGCGGGAACGTGCGGCCGATGTCGGGCGCGACGCGGAGGATCTGACGCCGTGGGCGTCCGAGGTCCGGGTGCCGGGACACGGCGCGCCCGGCGGGCGGTGATCGGTGCGGTGGCTACCGACAACAGCGCCGGGCAGCCATCAGGGCCGGCATCGCGGGACGCGGGCTGCTGTGATGACGCACGTCGTCAACGTAGCCGCGCTCACCGCGCGCTGCCAAACCGCCGTTGCCAAGGCGGACGTCCCAGCATGCGAGATGCCCCCTCGGCGGGGCTTGTCCGCGGCTGGCACGATGGCTGCATGAGTCCGGATCAGGTGTCGCGCTTCGTTGCGCCCGCTCTGGTCTGTGGTTGTTGTCGAATGTCGCACTGACGTTCCTCCAACCCTCCTCGTCGTGCCCTGAGCGTTCTCGCCGGTGGCCGACAGCCCAATCCAAGGACTCACTGCATGACCACCCTGCTCGAGGCGTCCCCCGTACCCACGTCGTTGTTCCGGCGTCCGTTCGCCGTCCCGGCGACCCCCGCGGACGCCCCCACTCCTGCGGTGGCGCCGGTCACGGCCCTGTCTCGGGTTCGGGGCGGGACGTTCTCCCCCACGGTCGACGTCATCCGGTTCGCCGACGGCACCATGGCTCACACGGACCTGATCCGGCTCAACCCGAACATCGACGCCTATTCCCTCGACTTCCACGGCGTCAGCCCGCGGCACCTGTCCCACTACCGGGAGGTGGGCTGGTGGGCGGCGCGGCGACCCGCCGCGATCCGCTGGCAAGCTGAGATCACGCGCATCCTGGCCGCCGGCTACCCGTTTCGCTCCACCGCTGAGCTGACGCGCAGCCTCGCCGCGGCGGGCTACCACCTGGGCGCCGCCGAGATCCGCCCCCACGAGGCGATCGCGGCCACCCAAGCGGCGATCTGGCGGTTCACCAACGGCCTCGAACTCGACACCCGCCCCCTGGACGCGCCCGTGCAGCTCCGCCCCGTCGGCGGGCAGGAGGCGACGGTGTCTCGCTCGGCTGTCGGCGCCGACTGGGCCGTTGACCTCCTGGCGGGCACCCCGGCCCACCTGGAGGTGGAACTGGCCGGGGCCCCGCAGGTCACCGCGTTCTCGTTCGCCGTCGAGGCCGCCTTCGACCGCGGCGTCCGGGTCCATCTGGAGCGATCCTCTGACGGCCGGACGTGGCGTCGGGTGTCGCACTCGTCGGCGCCCCTGGACGAGGCCGGGCAGGTCCACCGTCCGCTGGGCCACGGGGCGACGCTGTCCAGCGTGGACGCGTCCGGGCCGCGGGGGCACCGGTTCTACCGGCTCACCGCCATCGCGACGACGGACGTCCGACTCGACCTTCGTGGAGTCCGACTACACCTCACAGGCGGAGCGCGGTTCATCAACAACGAGCGCGTCGTGGCGCTGTACGAGTTACTGTCGAAGCAGGCGGTCGCCGAGGAGGCGATCGACCTCGTGCACGCTCACGTCCTGATCGGCGCCACGACGCCGGACGGCCCCAGCGTCTTCACGCCGCTGGTCAGCCTCGCTCCGGCGCCCCTCACCCCCGGCGCGGCCCCGCGCCACCACCTCACCTAGTCGGCACACCTTTTTCGCCACCACACACATCAGTCAGGAGCCTCACCATGTCGCACGACCAAACCGAGTCCCAGGCCCTCGGCGATCTGGCCGCACGCCAGCTCGCCAACGCCACCAAGACCGTCCCGCAGCTCTCCACGATCACCCCGCGCTGGCTGCTGCATCTGCTGCAGTGGGTGCCGGTCGAGGCGGGCATCTACCGCGTGAACCGGGTCATCAACCCCGACAAGGTCGCGGTGCAGGTGGGCGACGCGGGCGAGGAGCCGCTGCCGTCCACGTTCGTGGACTATCAGACCAACCCGCGCGAGATCACCCTGCGCTCCCTCTCGACGATCGTCGACATCCACACCCGGGTGTCCGACCTGTACTCCAGCCCGCATGACCAGGTCAGCCAGCAGCTGCGGCTCACGATCGAGACGATCAAGGAGCAGCAGGAGTCCGAGCTGATCAACAACCCCGAGTACGGCTTGCTGGCCCAGGTCGCCGCCGACCAGACGATCAGCACGCTGACCGGCCCGCCGACCCCCGACGATCTGGACAGCCTCCTGGCGAAGGTGTGGAAGACCCCCTCGTTCATCCTCACCCATCCGCTCGGCGTGGCCGCGTTCGGACGCGAAGCCACCCGCCGCGGCGTCCCCCCGGTGGTCACGAGCCTGTTCGGCGGCCAGTTCGTCACCTGGCGCGGCATCCCGATCATTCCCTCGGACAAGGTTCCGGTGGAGGACGGCAAGACGAAGTTCATCGTCGTGCGGACCGGCGAGGAGCGCCAGGGCGTCGTCGGGCTGTTCCAGCCGGGCCTGGTGGGCGAGCAGTCCCCGGGGCTGTCGGTGCGGTTCAACGGGATCAACCGTCAGGCGATCGCGTCCTACCTGGTCTCGCTGTACTCGGCGCTCGCCGTCCTCACCGACGACGCGCTCGCCGTCCTGGATGGCGCTGAGGTCGGCGTGTTCCATGAGTACGCCTGAGCTGCGGACGCCGCAGGCCGGGAGCGAACTGCCGCTGAGCCCTGACGAGTTGGCCGCCCTGGCCGGGCAGATCTACGC
>NZ_DAIOIA010000136.1:0-7520 GCF_036744435.1 Propioniciclava sp.
CTGAGGAGGCGGGGTGAGGGCCAGGCATCCTCCTGGAGCACAATCCATGGGGGCACCTCAAGCCGGCCGGCCGTGTACCGACCCTAGAGATGCGGGAAGGCTCCCCTGGAATCCAGGGGAGCCTTCACAAGCAGCGGTGCAGCTAGCCGGCGACGGCGAGTGCGCCCACGGTCTTCTTGCCACGACGCACGATCACGAAACGGCCCTGTAGCAGGTCCTCGCTCGTCAGCGCGGCGTCGGGGTCCGACACCTTCACATTGTTGACGTAGGCGCCGCCCTCCTCGATCGCTCTCCTCGCCGCCGACTTGGAGGGCACCACGCCAGAGGCCGCCAACGCGTCCACCACCGTGGGCAGACCGGCCCCGGCGTGCACGGTCGCAGCGCCGAGTTCCTTGGCCACTGCGGCGAGCGTGCGCTCATCGAGATCCCTCAGTTCGCTCCGCCCGAACAACGCGGCACCTGCAGCCTCCGCCGACTCTCGTTCGGTGCGCCCGTGCACCAGATCGGTGATGTCGTCGGCCAAGGCACGCTGGGCGATGCGGAGGAACGGCTTCTCCTCCGACTGCCGGGCGATGTCGTCGATCTCCTCGCGCGGGCGCTCGCTGAACACCTTGAGGTACGCGACCACCATCGCGTCCTCCGCGTTCAAGAAGTACTGGTGGAACGCGTACGGCGAGGTCATCTCAGGATCCAGCCACACCGTGCCCGACTCCGTCTTGCCGAACTTCGTCCCATCGGCCTTGGTCACCAGCGGTGTGCCCACTCCGTGCGCGCGGGCTCCTTCGGAGCGACGAATGAGGTCGATGCCCGCGGTGATGTTGCCCCACTGATCCGACCCACCGGTCTGCATCGTGACGCCGTAGCTGCGGTACAGCTCCCGAAAGTCCAGCGACTGCAACAAGACGTAGCTGAACTCGGTGTAGCTGATCCCCGACTCGAGCCGTGACTTCACGACCTCTCGGTCGAGCATCCTGTTGACCGAAAAGTGCTTGCCGACATCCCGCAGAAGTTCCAAGGCGCTGATCGTGCGCGTCCAGTCCAAGTTATTGACCAGCCGGGCTCCGCGGTCGCCGTCCAGATCGATGAGGCGTCCGACTTGCGCCCGGATGCGTTCCACCCAACCACGCACGGTGTCCTCATCGTTCATGACGCGTTCACCGGCCTGCTTCGGATCACCGATCAGCCCCGTGGACCCACCCACCAGCAGGAACGGCTGGTGCCCCGCTCGTTGCAGGGCGCGCTGCACCATGAGCTGGACCAGGTTACCCATGTGAATGCTGGGCGCGGTGGGATCGAATCCCACATAGCTACTGACCGGGCCCGCGTCGAGGTGGGCGCCCAAGGCGTCCAGATCCGTCGAATGCGCGACCAGGCCGCGCCACTGGAGTTCGTCGATCAGTGCGTTCACCCATCCAACCTAGCGGAGGGCACCGCCGCCCCGGTGCGCGAACCGACCAGTGGTGTGCGCGCCCCCGGGCGGCCGACGGAGGAGAAGCACCCCCGATCAGTCGGTCACCCAGCGTCGATGCGCTGCCAGCTTCGCCTCCACCTCGCCGAGTTGCTCGGCCACCCGGACCTGGGCCGTTCCGCCACGTCCGTCGCGAGCGTTGATGGACCCGGCGACGCTCAGGACGCCCAACACCCCCGCGGTGAGGCGCTCGTCAATGCCTGGCAGGTCCGCGGCGGTGAGCTCCGTGAGCTCGATGCCCTTGCCTTCGCAGTACTGGACGGCCTTCCCGGCGATCTCGTGTGCCTCGGCGAAGGGAACCCGCTGCTTGACCAGCCAGTCCGCCACGTCGGTAGCGAGCGAAAACCCCTGCGGCGCCCGAGCGGCGAGGCGTTCCGGCTGGAAGGCCAGCGTGGCGATCATGCCTGCCACCGCAGGCAGCAGGACGCGCAGCTGATCCAGCCCGTCGAAAATGGGCTCCTTGTCTTCCTGGAGATCCCGGTTATAGGCGAGGGGAAGCCCCTTCAACGTGGCGAGCAACCCCGCCAGGTTCCCGATCAAACGCCCCGCCTTGCCCCGTGCCAACTCGGCGACATCGGGGTTCTTCTTCTGCGGCATGATCGAGGAGCCAGTCGACCAGGCGTCGTCCAGCTTCGCGAATCCGAACTCGACGGTCGACCACAAGATGACCTCCTCGCTGATGCGGGACAGGTCCACACCGATCATGGCGAGCACGAAGGCCGCCTCGGCGACCAGATCTCGTGCCGCAGTCCCGTCGATGGAGTTGGGCACGGACCCGTCGAACCCCAGCTCGGCGGCGACGAACTCCGGATCCAGGCCCAACGACGTGCCGGCCAGCGCGGCCGAACCGTACGGCGACAGCGCGAGGCGGGCGTCCAGATCTCGGATCCGGTCCAAATCCCGCAGCAACGGCCAGGCGTGCGCCAGGAGGTGGTGCGACAACAGCACCGGCTGAGCCGACTGCAAGTGGGTGCGTCCGGGCATCGGGACGCCGAGGTGGGTGCGCGCCTGCCCGGCCAGCGCGGCGACGACCTCGCCGACGCCCAAGGCGATCGTGCGCAGCTCGTCGCGCAGATAGAGCCGGATCAAGGTGGCGATCTGGTCGTTGCGCGACCGACCCGCGCGCAGGCGGCCTCCCAGGTCGTGGCCAGCGCGCTCCATCAGGCCCCGCTCCAGCGCGCCGTGAACGTCTTCATCGGTCTCCGACGCGACGAACGCGCCAGACGTCACATCGGCGTCCAACCGGTCCAACGCGGCGATCATGTCGGTCAGCTCGACGTCGGTGAGCAAACCCGCGCGCTGCAGCGCACGGGCGTGAGCGCGCGACCCGGCGATATCGAGGTGCGCCAGGCGCCAGTCGAACTGCGTCGACTTCGACAACGCGAACATCGCCTCAGCCGGGCCCCCCTCGAATCGGCCGCCCCACAGCCGGCCCTGTCCTGCCTCGGTCATCCGTCCGTCTCCTTGCCACCTGCGCCCAACATGAGCATCTCTTCAGCCAGCGCCGCCCCGCCCAGCGGGTCCCGGCTCACCAGCAGGATCGAATCGTCCCCGGCGATGGTACCGAGCACGGTCTCCAACCCGGCCCGATCGATCGCCGAGGCGAGGAACTGGGCGGCGCCGGGCGGCGTCTTCAAGACGGCCAGGTTGGCCGACGCCTCCGCGCTCAGCATCAGCTCGGCCATCAGCCGCGCCAGCCGGGCGCGGGCACGGCCGACGTCCGCCGCCTCGACGTCTTGCACCGCGTAGACCAACTCCCCCGATGCCGCGCGCAGCCGCACGGCCCCCACCGTCACCAGATCGCGCGACAGCGTTCCCTGGGTGACCGCAAACCCCTCGGCGGCCAGGAGATCGGCGAGTTCGGTCTGCGAGCGGATCGAGCGCCGCGTCAGCAACTCCACGATCCGCCCCTGACGCGCCGCCTTCGTCCCCGGCAGCGACCTCTCGCTCACGCCACCAGTTCCGGCAGCGCATCCACGAAGGGCTGCAGGTCGTCGGTCGTGATCACCAACGGCGGCGCCAGACGCAACACGTCTGGCCGCGGGGCGTTCACGATGAAGCCACGCTTCAAGGCGCGCCGGGCGATGTCGGCGCTGATGGGCTCCTTCACCACGACCCCGCGCAGCAGCCCCCGCCCGCGAACGTGGCTGATCTGCGGTAGTCCCAGCCCTTCGATCGATGACGCCAGCCAGGCACCCGTACGTTCGGCATGGAGCAGGAGTCCCTCGGACTCGAGGATGTCCAGCACGGTCAACGCGGCTCGCGAGGCCAGTGGATTTCCCCCGAACGTCGTGCCGTGCTGCCCCGGCTGGATGAAGTCGGCAGCACGCCCCACGGCGACGCAGGCACCGATCGGGAACCCGCCTCCCAGCCCCTTGGCCAGCGTGATGAGATCCCCGTGGACGCCCTGGGCCGACGACGCCAGCCACGCGCCGGTGCGACCCATGCCGGTCTGCACCTCGTCGAACCACAGCAGGGCCCCGTGCGCGTCACACTGCTCGCGGACGAACTGCAAGTACCCCCTGGGCGGCTCCACCACCCCGTTCTCGCCCTGGATCGGCTCCAGGATCACCGCCGCGGTCGTGTCGTCCACCGCGTCCGCGAGCGCCGCGGCATCGCCATAGGGCACCCAGGTGACACCGGAGGGGAGAGGTTCGAACGGGGCACGGTACTTCTCGGTCGAGGTGAGCGAGAGTGCCCCCAGCGTGCGGCCGTGGAAGGATCCCTCCATGGCCACGATCTTGTGCCGACCCGTCAGGCGAGTGACCTTCAGCGCCGCCTCGTTGGCCTCCGAGCCCGAGTTCGTCAGGAAGGTCCGTGCGTGGCGTCCCTCCCCGACGAGTGCGTCGAGCCGCTCAGCCAACTCGATCTGCAGGGGCGTGGTGAACAGGTTGGACACGTGCATCAGCGTCCCGGCCTGGTCGGCGATGGCCGCCACCAGACGAGGGTGGCAGTGCCCCAGCGCATTGACGGCGATTCCGCCCAGCAGGTCGAGGTAGCGCATCCCCTCGGCGTCCCACACGTACGGGCCCTCGCCGCGCACCAGAACGCGTTGCGGGGTGCCGAACGCGTTCATCATGGCGTCGCCGTAGCGTTCCAGCATCGTGGTCATTCGGGAACCACCATCGTTCCGACTCCTTCGTTGGTGAAGATCTCCAGCAGCAGCGAATGGGGACGTCTCCCGTCCACGATGGTCGCCAGCGGGACGCCGGCCTCCACCGCCTCCAGACACGCCTCCATCTTCGGGATCATCCCTGAGGCCAGCGTGGGTAGGATCGCCCGCAACTCGCTCGTCGTGATGGAAGCGATGATCTCGTGGGTGTCAGGCCAGTTGCTGTACAGGCCCTCCACGTCGGTCAAGACCAGCAGCCGTTCCGCGTCCAGAGCCGCGGCCAGCGCGGCCGCAGCAGTGTCGGCGTTCACGTTCAGCACGGAACCGTGCGCATCCGGGGCGACGCTGGCCACCACCGGGATGCGGCCGGCCTCGATCAGATCCGCGACAGCATCGGTGTTGACCTCGACGACCTCGCCGACGCGTCCCAGGTCGACGTCATGCCCGTCCACGACTGTCCCGCGCCGCTGCGCGGTGAACAGTCCAGCGTCCTCCCCGGACATGCCGACGGCGAGCGGACCGTGGACGTTGAGCAGCCCGACGAGCTCGCGACCGACCTGACCGACGAGCACCATCCGGACGACCTCCATCGCCTCGGGCGTCGTCACCCGCAGGCCGCCCTGGAACTCGGAGGGGATATCGAGTCGTCGCAACATCGCGTTGATCTGCGGCCCACCGCCATGGACGACCACCGGCCGCACTCCGCACTGGCGCAGGAAGACGACGTCCTCGACGAAGGCCTGCTTGAGCTCGGGGCTGGTCATCGCGTTGCCGCCGTACTTGATGACGATCGTCTTCCCGGCGTACTTCTCCAGCCACGGCAACGCCTCGATGAGGGTGCCCGCCTTGGTGTAGATCTCGCTTTGGAGCTGCGCGGTGCGCGTCGTGATGGGGCTCATGAGGAATACTCCGCGTTTTCTTCCACGTAGGCGTAGGTGAGGTCGTTGGTCCAGATGGTCGCGGTGATCGGACCTGCGGCCAGATCGATATCGACCCGCACCTCGCGAGGGGTCAGGTCGACCAGCGAGCGGTCCTCCCCCAGCCCGCCGGTGCGGAACACGGTGATGCCGTTGAACGCGACGCTGACCAGCTCGGGATCGAAGGTGGCCCGCGTGGTGCCGACCGCAGCGAGCACCCGACCCCAGTTGGGGTCGTTGCCGAAGATCGCGGTCTTGAACAGGTTGGAGCGGGCGACGGCGCGGGCGACGTCCAGGGCGTCCTCCTCCGTCGCGGCGTTCATGATCGTGACGGCGATGTCGTGACTGGATCCCTCGGCGTCGGCGAGAAGCTGACGGGCCAGGGAGGCGCACACCCCGGTGAGCGCCTCGGTGAAGTCATCGAGGTCAGGGACGATCTCCGAGGCGCCGCTGGCGAGCAGAATCACCGTGTCGTTGGTGGACATGCAGCCATCGGAATCGGTCCGGTCGAAGGTCACCCGGGTGGCCGCCCGTAGCGCCGCATCGGCCTGCTCGGGCGTGAGGTCGGCGTCGGTGGTGACGACCACGAGCATGGTCGCCAGCGCGGGCGCCAGCATCCCTGCGCCCTTGGCCATGCCGCCAACGGTCCAGCCGGCCTCACTGGTGAGAGAAGCCTGCTTGCTGACGGTGTCGGTGGTCATGATGGCCTCCGCTGCGGCGGCACCCCCTTGGGCGGACGCCTGTACTGCGGCCTCCGCGATCCCTGCGGTCACCGCGTCCATGGGGAGCCGGACGCCGATCAGCCCCGTGGAACACACCGCGACGCGCTCGTCGGAGGTGCCCAGCGCGGTCGCTGTCGCGGCGGCCATGGCACGGGCGTCGGCCAGTCCCGCGTCGCCGGTGCAGGCGTTGGCCCCACCGGAGTTGAGGACGACCGCATCGAGTTGCCCTCCTGCCAGCGCCGCGACCGACCAGACGACCGGGGCCGCCTGGAACCGGTTGGATGTGAACACCCCTGCGGCGCAGCGCCGAGGTCCGACGTTGGCAACCAGGGCAAGGTCGCGTTTGCCCGTGGCCTTGATCCCGGCGGCGACGCCCGCGGCGACGAATCCTTGGGCTGCAGTCACGCTCATGGTGCGACTCCCATCGTGGTGAGTCCCAGGGTCTCAGGGAGGCCCAGGGCGAGGTTCATGGACTGGATGGCGCCGCCCGCGGTGCCCTTGGTGAGGTTGTCCAGGGCCGCAACGGCGACCAGGCGTCCGGCCGCCTGATCCACGGCCACTTGGACGTGGACGTAGTTGCTGCCCAGCACCGACTGGGTCTGGGGCCACAATCCGGCCGGCAGCAGGTGGACGAAGGGCTCGTCCGCCCACGCGGCCGCATAGGCGTCGCGTGCAGCTTCCGTGGTGAGCGGTGCCGCCAGGGGCGCGGTGACGGTGGCAAGGATGCCGCGCGACATGGGCACGAGGACCGGCGTGAACGACACGGTAGGCGCCTGCGCGCCGAGCTTGCGGAAGTTCTGCAGGATCTCCGGAACGTGCCGGTGGACGCCGCCCACCCCGTAGGCGGACGCCGAGCCCATGAGCTCGGCCCCGAGCAGGTTGGTCTTGAGGGATTTGCCCGCCCCGGAGGGGCCCGTCGGGGCGACCGCAACCACGTCGTGGCCGTCGACCAGCCCCGCCTGCAGCGCGGGAGCCAGCGCCAACGTGATGGTGGTCGGGAAGCATCCCGGCACGGCGACCCTGCGCGTGGCCGCCAAGCGCTCACGTTGCCCGGGCAACTCGGGCAGCCCGTAGGGCCAGGTGCCTGCGTGGGGGGTGCCGTAGAACGCGGCCCAGTCGTTCGGCGATTCGAGCCGGAAGTCGGCGCCGGCGTCGATCACGAGCACGTTGTCACCCAGAGACGCAGCCACCTCCGCCGAGGCCCCGTGTGGCAGGGCCAGGAAGACGACATCGTGCCCGGCGAGGTTGTCGGGGGTGGTCTCCAGCACCTCGCGATCAAGCAGGGTGGTGAGGTGCTGGTG
>NZ_DAIOIA010000137.1:0-7518 GCF_036744435.1 Propioniciclava sp.
TCGGGAACCCGTACTCGACCATCTTCGACGCCCCGCTCACCATGGCGGTGGGGCGCCAGGTCAAGGTGCACGGCTGGTACGACAACGAGTGGGGCTTCTCCAACCGCCTGGTGGAGTTCGCCGAGAGGATCGGCGCCGGGTTGTGAGTCACCGGCGCCCGAGGTAGGCGGCAACCGCGGGCGCCACCAACTCAGGCCTCGGGGATCTGGAACTGCAGGAACTGCGGCTGGGGCTGGTCCTGGTCGGGGCCCCCACCCGTCCCGGTGTCGAGGGCGTCGATCCGGGCAAGTTCGTCCTCACGCAAGGTGACATCGAACACGTCGAGGTTCTCGGCGATCCGCGCAGGGTTGGTGGACTTCGGGATCACCTGGCGTCCCTGCTGGATGTGCCAGCGCAGCATGATCTGGGCGGGAGTCTTGCCGTGCGCTGCTGCGATCTCGCGAAGGACCGGGTCGTTGAGCGTGCTGCGACTCGGGCCCCCGAACAGCCCTCCGTAGAACGTGATGCCCCCGATCGGCGACCACGCTTGGGTGAGGATCCCGGCCGCCGCGTTGGCGGCCTGGGTGGCCCGCTGCGCGAAGTAGGGATGCACCTCGATCTGGTTGACCGCGGGAATCGTGTCGACCGCGCCCAGGAGCCGCGGCAGCGACGTCGGGGTGAAGTTGCTGATGCCGATGGCGCGGACGCGTCCGTCGGCGTACAGCTTCTCCAGCGCCTTGTAGGCCGCGATGGTGCGCTCGAAGATACCCACGGCGGGCTGGTGCAGGATCAGCAGGTCGATCTGGTCGAGGCCGAGCTTCGCGCTGGCCTTCTCGAAGGCGTGCAGGGTCTCGTTCGTGCCGTAGTCCGACACCCACACCTTCGTTTCGACGAAGACCTCCTCGCGCGGGATCTCGGAGCGTCGCAGCCCCTCGCCTACCTCGCGTTCGTTGAGGTAGGCGGCCGCCGTGTCGATGTGGCGATATCCCTGACGCAGAGCGGTGTCGACGGCGGACGTCGTCTCGGCGGGCGGCGTCTGGAACACACCGAGCCCGATGACGGGCAGGGTCACGCCGTTGTTGAGCGTGTAGCGGGGAACGGTGGTCATGGTGGGTCCTTTCGGGGTTTTCAGTGGGCGGTGGCCGGGGTGGCCGCCGTCGTCGTCACGGGGCTCGAGGAGCGGACGAAGAGGCTGGTGAGGGCGACGAGAACCATGCAGGCGGCCGCCACCCAGAACGCCGTGGTGTATCCCTGCATCGTGGCCTCGGGGGACGCGGGCAGTCCCGCGGTGACGCTGGCGGCGACGCTGGCCAGCAGTGCGGTACCGATGGCGCCGCCGATCTGCTGGGAGGTGTTCACCATCGCGGAGGCGATCCCGGCGTCACCGGGCGTGACCCCGGAGGTGCCCACGGTGGTGGCTGCGACACCAGCGGTGCCGGTTCCCAACCCGAGCAGGAGGGTGCCGGGCAGCACCTGCAGGTAGGAGGCATCGGCGGTGAGCGTGGTCACCCACACGAAGCCGACACCGGCCAGAAGGTAGCCCGACGCCATCACGCGCCTGGGTCGGGCGCGATGCAGCAGCCGAGCGCCGATCTGGGTGGAGCCAACGACCAGGCTGGCGGTGAGCGGGAGGAACGCGAGTCCCGCCTGGAGTGGGCTGTAGCCCAGCGTGATTTGGAAGTAGTAGGTCAGCAGCAGGAACTGGCCAAACATCGCCATGGTGGACAACCCCATGGCCAGGTAGGCACCCCCGCGACTGCGGTCGGTGACGATGTGCAGCGGCAGGAGGGGATGGGCGACGCGCGCCTCCCGCGTCACGAAGGCCACCAGCGCCATCGCGGACACCCGAACAGGATCAGCGTGGGTTCGGCGAGCCAACCAGACACCTCGGCGGTGCTGAACCCGTACACCAGGCTCGTCACGGCCCCCGTCGCCAAGGCCGCGCCGAGGAGGTCCAGTCCCCCGGGTGGCGCGTCCTGCTTCTGGGAGGGGATCGCGGCCAGCGCGGCGAGCGCCACGATCGCGGCGAGCGGGACGTTCACCAGCAGCGTCCAGCGCCAGGATGCCCACTGGGTGAGGAGGCCACCCAGGAGCAGCCCGACCGCTCCCCCGCCTGCGGCGACCGCGCTGAAGATGCCGAACGCCGTCGCCCGGTCGGGCCCTGAGGGGAAGGTGAGCGTCAGGAGCGACAAGACCGACGGGGCCAGAGCGGCGGCGAACACGCCCTGGAGGGCTCGGGCGGCGATCAGCATCGCGGGGGTGACCGCGAGCCCGCCCAGCCCGGAGGCGAGGGCGAACCCGATGAGGCCGACCAGGAACGCGCGCCGACGTCCCCAGCGATCGCTGATGCGTCCCCCGGCGAGCAGCAGGCCGCCGAAGGTCAGCCCGTAGGCGGTGACGACCCACTGCCGGGTGGCGTCCGACATGCCTAGTGCGAGCTGGGCGTCGGGGAGGGCGATGTTCACCACCGATCCGTCGAGGACCACCATGAGTTGGGCGGCAGAGATGACGCCAAGAACCGCCCAGCGGTTGGTGGCGGCGGGGTGGAAGACGCGGGAAACCATCAGCATCCTTCGGCAGGGGAACGGCGACCGCAGTGCTGCGGTGACGCACAAACGAATCTGGGGGCGGCGCCGATCCGGAACCAGGGCCTGCCGTTCCTGGCAGTCCCACTGCCTGGCACGTTGGCGCGCTCGCCGTGATGATGGACCTATGGCCCCCGCTCCCGGATCCAGCACCGAACTCGGCGTGTTCCTGCGGTCGCGGCGCGAACGACTATCCCCCGAAGAGGCGGGATTGCCGCGCGGGGAGGGCAGGCGCCGGACGCCGGGCCTGCGTCGTGAGGAGTTGGCCACGCTGGCCGGGATCAGCATCGACTACTACATCCGCTTGGAGCGTGGCACCGAACGCCATCCAAGCCCTGCCGTGATCGATGCGTTGGTGCGCGCCCTGCGGGTGGACCAGGACGAGCACGCGCACCTGCGTGCCCTGGCCGCCGGCGTCGACCGACCGACCGGCGCGGAGAACATCGGCTCGAACCGGCACGTCGGTCCGGGGGTGAGGGTTCTCCTGGAACAGTTGCGTCCGTTCCCGGCCTACGTCACCAATCGGATCGGCGATCTGCTGGCGTGGAACCCGGGAGGGTTGCGGATGTTCCCCGGCATCGAGGACACCCCGCCTCGCGTCGCAACGTGGTGCGGTTCGCGTTTCTGCATCCGGGAGCGCGCGGGTTGTACGCGAACTGGGAGGCACAGCTCACGGGGCTGGTCTCGGGGCTGCGACAGCTCGCGGCCCTCGAACCGGACGCGAAGGATCTGCGCGACCTGGTTGGGGAACTGCTCGTGAAGAGCCCCGATTTCGCGCGGCTGTGGGAGCGCTACGACGTCGATCGCTACCGCCGCGGTTCGAAGTCGATTCATCATCCGTTGGTGGGTGATCTGTCGGTGAGTTACCAGGTGATGCGGCTGGAGGGCACGCAGGGGCACAGCCTGCTGTCGTACTACGCCGAGGCGGGCACACCGGCGCACGACGCGTTTGTGCTGCTGGATCGGTTCTCCGAGGACGACATCAGTGCCTCGTGGGCCGCGGTCGGCCCCTTCGAGGAGCAGTGACACCGGCCTCCTTGCGCCCGGGCGGAGGTGAGCGGGGCCAGTACGATCGACTCGATCAACGCTCAACGACGCCGAAGGGGTGAGTCATGGCGCTGTCCGATGATGCGGTGGAGGTGCGCGCCCAGGGGTGGCGGCGCTTGGCGGCCCTGCACGGCTTCATCGAGACGTCCCTGGAGAAGGAACTCCAGGCCAGCCACCAGATCTCGGTGGTGGAGTTCACGGTGCTCGATGCGCTGAGTCGTCAGCAGGACGGCTGGCATTTGCGCATGCAGCAGGTGGCTCGCGCGGCGGCTCTGTCCAGCAGCGCGACGACGCGCCTGGTGAATCGCCTGGAGCAGCGCGGGCTGGTGGGCCGCATTCTGTGCGCCGACGACCGGCGTGGCATCTACACCGAGCTCACGCCGGCGGGTCGTGCTGTGCTGCTGGCCGCCCGCCCCACGCACGATCGGCTCCTGGAGGAGCTCCTCCACCAGGCTGAGGAGATTCCCGAGCTCACCAGCCTCGCGCGGCTGCTCACGACCTGCGACCAGGAACGACCCGAGGCGACCACGTCGTAGAAACAGCGGGTGGAGGGGGCAGCGTCGCGATACGGTAGTTGCACACGCGCGCTATGCGCGTACGCCATCAGAAGGAGTCTCGCGTGTCTCATGCCTTGTTCACCCCTCTCGTGTTGGGTGACATCACCATCCGCAATCGCATTTGGGTGCCGCCCATGTGTCAGTACAGCGTGGCGGCGCGAGACGGGATCGCCACCTCGTGGCACCTGGTGCATCTCGGCTCACTGGCCCGGGGCGGCGCCGGAGCGGTGATCGTCGAAGCCACCGCCGTCGTCCCCGAGGGCCGCATCTCCGCACACGACCTCGGCCTGTGGAACGACCAGCAACGCGACGCCCTCGCCCCCATCGCCCGCTTCATGCGGGAGCAGGGAGCCGTGGCGGGCATCCAACTCGCCCACGCGGGACGCAAGGCGAGCGCCTGGCCCGAGTGGGGCGCTGAGCGGACCGACGGCAGCGTCCCCCTGGAGGAGGGCGGCTGGGAGACCGTCGGCCCCTCCTCCCTCGCCTTCCCCGGCATGCGCTCCCCGCGGGCCCTCGACCAGGACGGGATCGACGCGGTGGTGGCGGCCTTCGCTGAGGCCGCACGCCGCGCGGTGGACGCCGGATTCGAACTCCTGGAGGTGCACGGCGCGCACGGGTACCTGATCCACGAGTTCCTCTCCCCGCTCAGCAACGAACGCGACGACTCCTACGGCGGTTCCCTGGAGAACCGGGCGCGGCTGCTGCTCCAGATCGTCGACGCCGTCCGCGATGAGGTCGGGACGGGCGTGGCCTTGGTTGTGCGCCTCTCGGCCACTGACTGGACCGAGGGCGGGCTCACCGTCGAGGACACCATCGCGGTCGCCCGCTGGCTGGCTGACCACGGCGTCCACCTGCTCGACGTCTCCACCGCAGGCAACGTGCCGGCGAGCATCCCCGTGGGTCCGGGATACCAGACCCGGTTCGCGGCACAGATTCGGGACGCCACCGGCGTGCCGACGGGGGCCGTCGGTTTGATCACCGACCCCGAGCAGGCGGAGCACATTCTCGTCAGCGGGCAGGCGGATGTCGTCTTGATCGGCCGGGAGATGATGCGCAATCCCCACTTCGCCTTCGAGGCCGCCCGGGCGCTGAGGTTCCCGACTCCCCCGGTTCCCAACCCTTACCGACGCGGGCTGCGGCACGACTTTCCCAGCATCTGACCCCACGCGGCGGGGCACGTCATCGCTGCCGGGGCGCTGTTCCAGAGGGCTGTGGCGCCCCGGTGGCCGAGCCTCTCGTCACGGGCGTCAGTCGGTTCATGGCGGACGACGTCGCCACGCTGGGTCGCCACCGACAGGTGACGCCGACCACGCTTGGGTGCGGATCCCGGCCGCCGCGTTGGCGTCCTGAGTGGCCCGGCGGGCGACCCGGACCTTCGGGAGGTCCTCACTCGGGCGGGTGGGGGTCCGCCCCGGCCGTGGGCCAGTAGTCGGAGTCGGGGGTGCTGCGCTGCCCGAAGATGGCCTGCCCCACGCGAACTACGCTCGCACCCTCCTCGACGGCGATCTCGTAGTCGCCGGACATCCCCATCGACAGTGCACCGGGGCCGATGAGGTCGGGGGTGTCCTCCCGGGCGCGGTCCCGGAGGGTGCGCAGAAGCCGGAAGCACGCGCGAACGCGGTCGGCGTCCGGGGTGAAGACTGCCAACGTCATGAGTCCTTGCACGCGCAGGGAGGTGTAGGCGGTCAGTTCACCGAGCATGGCGGGGAGCTCGTCGGGGTGCAGTCCGTACTTGGATGCTTCCCCGGACGTGTTCACCTGGACGAACACGTCGATGCTGCGTCCCGCAGTCTGCAGGCGCCGGTCGAGGGCTGCGGCGACGCGCAGCGAATCGAGCGCCTGGAACTCGTCGGCAAAGGCGGCCACGTCACGCGCCTTATTGGTCTGGAGGTGCCCGATGATCGACCAACCCACCTCCACATCGGCCATCGCCTCGTGTTTGCGGGCGGCCTCTTGGACCTTGTTCTCGCCGAGTTGGCGGCACCCCGCTGAGACGGCGAGGCGCAGCCGATCGACGGGGACCGTCTTGGAGACGGGCAAGAGACGAATCGCGGCGGGGTCGCGCCCCACGCGGTGGGCGGCGGCGTCGATGCGCCCACGAACGTGCGCGAGGTTCCGGGTCAGATCTTCCACGGTGAGTGCCGTCGGATACTCCATGAGTGGCTCCTGTTCAGCCGAAGTGCTGATAGTGCGGGTGGCGGGTTTCTAGGTTCGGACGGCGATCCCGTCGAGCCACGCAGCCAGGACCGTGTTCGCCGCCGTGGCCAGGGCGGGGCCATGGGTGAGGGCGTCGGCGCGGAGGTCGGCGGGATCGATTCCCGCGGAAGCGAGTTCGTGCACGTGACCGATCAGCCAGGCGTCGAGGCGTCGATGGTCGGCCTCGAGGTGGAACTGCAGGCCGAGGATATGGTGGCCGATCGCGAACCCCTGGTGGGGAAACCCGGGTGTGGTGGCCAGCCCGGCGGCCCCCCTGGGGATGGTGAACGCGTCCCCGTGCCAGTGGAGCACCGCGACGCCGTTCAGCGGCGCGAGAACGGACGCGCGTCCCGCTTCGGTCAACGTCAAGGGGCCGTATCCGATCTCGGTTCGTCCGGTCGGCGCCACGGTGGCCCCCAGCGCCCGGGCCATCAGTTGCGCTCCCAGGCAGACACCGAGCGTGGGGAGGCCTGCGTCCAGTCGGCGCCGGATCCCCTCGAGTTCGTCGGTCAGGAAGGGGTAGGCGCGCTCCTGATAGACCCCGATGGGTCCGCCCAGCACCACGAGCAGGTCGGGACGCCGAAAGGCGTCCGGGTCGAAGGCGTCGACGCCAGCGTCCAGGTAGTCGATGCGGTACCCCCGCTCCTGGAGCAGCGGCCCGAGCAACCCCAGATCCTCGAACGCGACGTGTCGAATCGCCAGTGCGTGCAGGGCCATCGGGTCCACCTTTCTCGGCTCGACCTCACCGAGCCCGCCTGCCGGTCGTCGCAGCGGACCACCATGAGGCCGCGCCCGCCGCGTTCACGAGGCTCACTGTGACCAGCGCCGGAGACAAGTTTGCCACCGGATGCGTGCGTCAGGAGGACCCCGAACTAGGCGTTGCATTCCCCATCACCCATGCGCGTCCAGACGCGCCCCTGCCAGCGATGCCGCGCGGGTCCCTTATCCACAGGGGCGCTGTCGTTTCGTTCTGGTCGAGACCCGCGCCCGTTAGCGTGATGCCGCACGACCACCCCCAGGAGGAACACCACGTGAAGACCGTCACACGCTGGATCAGCGGCGCAGTTCTGGCCGCCTGCGCCCTGTCCGGATTCGTCTCCCAGGCCGCGGCCGAACCCATCACCCCGGCGACGGTGAGCTTCGTCGAGGCTCCC
>NZ_DAIOIA010000138.1:0-7411 GCF_036744435.1 Propioniciclava sp.
ACCGGGTGATCGGCATCGCCAAGGCCTACACCACCCGCGTGGGCGAGGGCCCGTTCCCGACCGAGCTGCTGGACGCCGACGGGGACCGGCTGCGCAACGCAGGCGGCGAGTTCGGCACCACCACCGGGCGGCCGCGTCGCTGCGGCTGGTTCGACCCGCTGGTCGTCGAGGCGGCGTGCACCTACAACGGCGTCACCGACGTGTTCTTGACCAAGCTCGACATCCTCACCGGCTGGGACAAGATCCCGGTCTGCATCGGCTACGACGTCAACGGCACCCGGGTGACCACCTACCCGGTGATCATGGACGACATCGTGGCGGCCACGCCGGTCTATGAGTACCTCGACGGCTGGAGCGAGGACATCTCCGAGGCCCGCAGCTTCGAGGAGCTTCCCCCCACCTGCCAGGCCTACGTCCGTCGGCTCGAAGAGCTCATCCGCTGCCGGATCTCCGGCATCGGCGTCGGCCCGGGACGCGAGCAGGTCGTCATGCTGCACGATCTCATCGACTGAGGGCGTCGCGACCCCCGCGCGAACCTGCGCGGAGGGCTAGCGTGGAGCCACATCCGTCACGAGACCCCGTGCCGCCGACGCGGCGGGCGGGCCCACGTGGGGACGCCCGCGTGTCCGCCCGGTGCGACCCGAGGGCGATCATCGATCCAGGAGTGTGCGCCATGTCGCTGAACGGCCCGTTGTTCGAGATTCGCTCGGGGGAGTACGCCGCGACGATCGCCTCCTCCGGCGCGACCCTGGTGGGGTTGCGGCATGCGGGCCGCCGGATCACCGCGTCCTTCGACGCCCGGGCCGCGGTCGGGGAGGGGTGGGAGGGCAGGGCGCTGGCTCCCTGGCCCAACCGGATTCCCGAGGGCCGCTACTCTTTCGCGGGCGTCGACTATGAGGTGCCGATCAACGACCACGCGCACCAGGCGGCGCTGCACGGGCTCGCCGGGCACCAGGCGTGGGGTCTGGTGGAGGCGGCCGAAGACCGGGTGGCGCTGGCGCTGGACCTGCCGGGCAGCCTCGGCTACCCCTTCGATGTGTCTTTGTCGGCGTCCTACTCGCTGAGCAGGGACGGGTTGTCGGTGTCCCTGGCTGCGACGAATCTGGGGGTGGCGCCCGCCCCGGTCGCGCTGGGGTCCCACCCGTATCTCACCTGGGATGATGCGCCGCTCGACGAGTGCAGCGTCCAGGCCCCCGGCGTCACGGCGCTCCTCGTCGACGAACGCCTGGCCCCGATCCGGTTGGTGGACGTGGCGGAGGCCGACCTCGACTTCCGGACGCCGACCCCGTTCGCCGGGCGCCGGGTGGACACGGCCTTCCAGGCGCCCGACGGCGCCTGGGCCATCGAACTGCGGCACGCCGCGGGGGGCGTGGTGCTTCGCTCGGAGGCCCCGTGGCTGCAGCTCTTCTCGGCCGATCCCCTGGGGCGGCGCGCGCTGGCCGCCGAGCCCATGACGCACGGGCCCAACGCGTTCAACGGGCCGGACGCGGACGTCGCGCTGGCCGCGGGGGCCTCGCGGACGTTGCGGTACACGATCGCGGTCCTGTGAGGACGCCCGGCGTTGCTCTGGTCCCGTCCTCCCCGGAGGGGCCGCCCGTCGCCTGAATGCTGCCGTGGTCGTCGCCGCGGCTCGGCGGGCGTCTCGCTAGGCTGACCCGGTGGCCCGTGAACTGAACGTCCTTGTCCTCGGCAACGGCGGGCGTGAGCACGCGCTCGCGCTCGCGCTGAGCCGCGATCCGTCCGTCGTCGCCCTGTATTGCGCACCCGGTAACCCGGGCACCGCCGCGGTCGCCACCAACCACGCGGTGGACGCCACCTCGGGCCCCGCTGTGGTCGCCTTGGCCCGCGAGTTGGGCGCCGACCTGGTCGTCATCGGCCCCGAGGCGCCCCTGGTCGCCGGGGTCGCGGACGCGTTGCGTGCCGCGGGCATCCCGGCGTTCGGGCCATCGGCGGAAGCCGCCGTCATCGAAGGGTCCAAGCAGTTCGCCAAAGACGTCATGGCGGCCGCGGGCGTCCCCACGGCGGCGTCGCGCTACTGCACCACCCTGGAGGAAGCCGCGGCCGCCCTGGACGAGTTCGGCGCCATCTACGTCGTGAAGCAGGACGGCCTGGCCGCCGGGAAAGGCGTCATCGTCACCGACGACCGGGACGCCGCCCTCGCACACGCCGCCGACGCCCTGCCGGTGGTGATCGAGGAGTACCTGGATGGCCCCGAGGTGAGCCTGTTCGCGATCACCGACGGGGTCACGGCGGTCCCGCTGCTGCCCGCCCAGGACTTCAAGCGCGTCGGCGACGGCGACACGGGCCCCAACACGGGCGGCATGGGCGCTTACACCCCGCTGCCGTGGGCTCCCGAGGGACTCACCGAAGCGATCATGACGCGCGTGGTGGAGCCGACCATCGCCGAGATGGCGCGCCGCGGCACCCCGTTCTCGGGGCTGCTGTACGCCGGGCTGGCGCTCACCTCGCGCGGGTTGCGGGTCGTGGAGTTCAACGCCCGCTTCGGCGACCCCGAAACCCAAGCCGTGTTGTCGCTGCTGGAATCCCCGCTCGGCGAGGTGCTGTACGCCGCCGCCACCGGCACCCTGGACGCGATCGAGCCGCCGCGCTGGCGTGAAGGATCGGCGGTCATCGTCGTGCTGGCGGCGGACGGCTATCCCGGCACCCCGCACACCGGCGGGACCATCGCGGGCCCCCTCCTGGACGGCGCCGACGGCCCCGTGCATCTCACGCATGCGGGCACGCGGCTGGACGGCGACACGCTGGTGTCGAGTGGGGGACGCGTCCTCGGCGCGGTCGCCCGCGGAGCCGACCTCAACGAGGCCCGCGCCGCCGCCTACGCGGCCATTGATGACCTCGACGCGCCCACCTTGTTCCACCGCACCGACATCGCCGCCCGGGCCGCGGCGGGGCAGATCCCCACGCCCTCCCTGTGAGCGGTGCCCGGCTGCGTCCTTGGCGGGCGTCCGACGCGGACGTCGTCTGGGGGACGATCCTCGCCGACGCGCAGGTGGCCCGTCAGTTCCCCGAACTGCAGGGACTGGATCAGGTCGCCGAGTATCTGCTCGCTCCTGGGCGGGACGACCGAGTGGGGTTCGCCATCGTGGACGCGCATGACGCCGTGGTCGGCGGGGTCGCGGCCCAGGTCAACCACCGGATGCGTAGCGCCTGGGTCTCCTACTGGCTGACCGCCCCCGCGAGGGGCTCCGGGCTGGCGACCCGCGCTCTCCTGGGGCTGTGTGCCTGGCTGGTCGCCCGTGGCACCCATCGGCTGGAACTGGGGCATCGGCTGAACAACCCCGCCTCGCAGCGGGTAGCAGAGCGGGCCGGCTTCGTGCGTGAGGGGGTACTGCGCGAGGAACTCGAGTATGACGGCTTCCGTTACGACACGGCGCTGATGAGCCGCTTGCCCAGCGACCCCGTGCCCGACACGGAACCGCTGCCGGGGCTGGACTGAAACCCCTCGTTGACCACCGCGCCCGCGCGCGACCGCCCGCAGGGGAAACCCGCGTGATCGCCGTCAGCGGGAAAGTGGAGGGCGTTCCCTCGTGAAGGCATCGTGGATGCCGACCGTTCCGCGCGGGACGGATTGGGTGAAGGGGAGTACCAGGAAGTATTCGGGTGGAAGGCCGGGGAAAGTAAGTCGGTCGTGGGGCGCGAATCCGAACCGGCCGTAGTAGGCGGCGTCTCCGACGAGAATGCAGCCTGCGGCCCCCGCCTCCCTCAGTTGCTGGAGGGACGCGGACATGAGTTGCGTGCCGATGCCCTCGCGTTGATGCGCAGGCGTGACGGAAATTGGCCCGAGGTGGTACCAGTCGGGCGTGCCGTCCGAGACCGTGGCCGGAGAGATGGCGACGTGTCCGACGATCACGCGCTCTCGCTCCGCGACGAGTGAGACAGTCAGCGCCCCGGCGTCGCGCAGGTCATCAACGATGAACTGTTCCGTGTGCGCCGTGTGGGGTGCGTTCAGGAACGCAGCCTTCGTGAGGGCATGAATCGCGGCGGCATCGGTCGGAGACTCATGCCGGATCGTCTGATTCACTCTGGGCTCCCCCGTGGGGGCGTCGCCGGTCAGTTCTGCTTTCCTCACCATGATTGATCCAACCTGCCAGGCTCGGATGCAGTCCGCAAGCCGTCTGGTGGGGAAGGACCCGCCTAGTAGACGACGACCTTCGCGCCGACTGGGGTGTTGTCGAAGAACCACTTCGCGTCGCTCATGCTGCCCACGTTGATGCAGCCGTGGCTGGACCCGGCGTAGCCGCGCTTGGCGAAGTCGCCGGAGTAGTGCACGTACATGTTCGGGTTGAACTTGATCGAGTACGGCATGGAGGACTCCCAGCGATCCGAGAACGCCTTCGCGTCCTTGGCGTACACGCTGTACTTGCCGCTGACGGTCGGGAAGATCCGCAGTTTGCCGTTGTCGTCCTTGGTCATGCCGCCGAAGCGGACGTTGATCGTCTTGACGGCCTGACCGTCGCGCATCAGCGTCAGGGTGCGGTCACCCTGGCTGGCGCACAACACGACGCCAGAGGCCGAGCAGGCGGCGGGGGCGCCACCCTGGGCGGCCTTGCCGGAGGTGAGCGCGGCCCACGTTTCGGGGCCGATGATCGCGTTGTCGCTGATTCCGCGGGAGCGTTGGTAGTTCAGGACGGCGTTCGCGGTGGACTGCCCGAACGTCCCGTTCGCGGAGGCGCTGAACAGGTCCACTGCGGCGAGTAGCTTTTGGGCCACTGTGACGCAGTCGCCCTTCGCGTTGAGCGCCAGGCTTGAACCCGTGCAGGCGGAGGCGTCCACCGAGGCCGGGGCGGCGCTCTTCGCGGCAGCCGACTTCGTCGCCGTGGGTGAGGCTGACGCTTTCGTGGCCTTCGCCGTGGGCGAAGTCTTGGCCGAGGACGGTGAAGGCTTCGGCGTGGCCGTGGTGGCGCTGGGCGTCGGGGACGCGGTGGGTGACGGCATCGGCTCGGGGAACTCCTCGGCCTCCACCTGCGGTGCCGCCAGCGGCGACGAGACGACAGCCGGTGCACTCGGCGCGACAGCAGCATCCGGTGGCTGGGTGGCGCACGCGGCAAAGAGCGGCACGAGGGCCACGAGAGCGACGGCACGACGGTGCGACATGGTTCTGCTCCTCGGACGGGGAAGTCCGCGCCAGCGTATCCCGGACAGCCGATTCCTCAGCAATCGTGATCGTTGTCGGGGGCGTCGGGGGCGTCGGGGGCGTCGGGGATGCGGTGGTGCTGTCGGGGCATTCGCGGAACTGCTTGCCAATCAGACTCGGGTGCTGGGCGTGAACCATCCCCAAGACACTGAGCGTCCGCAACCGACTGCCTTCGGGCGGGAGAAGCCAGAACACCCCAATCCTGGGACCGCAAGCGAGGTTCGGTTGAGGAACGTGAAGGGCCGTGGTCGAGTGCTGATCCGCGTGTCCCCACCCAGTCATCGGGTGGCGTCCTTTCGGGCCGACTTCCTGTCACCCACTCCAGACCCCACATTCTCAAAGAACCTCCCGCGCCAAACGGGATTCTCCGCACTTCAGGGAATTCCCCTGAACATGGCGAACCGGTCATGGGCAGGCCCTCTTAGTGTCTGAACATCACCAGACGTGGAGATGGTTAGGGAGAGTCTCACCTGGGGGATTATTCGAACTTCCATTTCTGCTAGCGTGTGCTTCCCGCGGTGCTGTTACCGCTCGCCGATGCGTCGAGTATCCCCAGAAAGCCGTCACCAACTGGAGTGTTCGCTTGTCAGACGGGATCAGGGCGCGCATCGTAGGCAACGTCAATGAGGATGGCCTGTGGTGGTGGCGTAACGGGGTCCGCCAGTCAAGGAACGCTCCGCACCCCAGTCGCTCGAAGTACTACGTCTTCCATGGCACTTTGAACCCCATGTGGAACGGCGACCTCATCACCTACCAGGACTACATCTCCTTCCGACACAACATCGGCCCGGGCGGTCGGGGATCGGTCTTGTTCGCTGGGCAGTACCGTGTCGGATGAGTCCCTTGTTGCCCGGCTGCTCGACCTAGCCCGAGAAATCCTGCGCGAGGTCGGGTCTCCGCCCCAGTGGCGCATCATCGGGGCCGAACAGCAGCACGAGATCGATCCTCTCAACGGCGACATCGTCCCCTTCACCATGCTGCTGCTGTCCCACGACGGTGAACCGGTCGGAACGCTGCCCACGCTGACCGGGGATGTGCCAGACGACCTGGCCCTGACCGCCTTCGTCGAGCAGGTCTACGACACGCTGGTCGAGGACTCCTGGGGAGAGGTCAACCGGCCCTGCCCCGGTCATCGACACCCGAGCTGGCCCACTGTCCGCGAGGGCGAGCTCTTCTGGCACTGCCCGACCGACCCGCATCGCTGGGATACGTGGAAGCCCGGCTATCGGGAGAACCATCCGTCATAGCTCGAGTGCTTCCAGGTGACGCGCAGGGGAAGCTCATGCTTTTCGGCCCTGTGGTGAGCCCAACGCCGTGGAACAGTGAACAGCGTGCCGGGATCACATCATGATGGCGCCAGAGACGACGAGGTGGCTGCCATATTGGAGGGCCCGCGGTAGATCGTTTTGCGTACGGACTGGCCTGGCCCGTGCTGCTGCCACCACAAGACTCGCAGCGCGTCGCTGGGGCCGGGTTTCTGCCCAGCCTTACGACGCCTGGCGACGGGGAAAGGGCGGCATGATCACATGGCGTTCATGGGTTCGTGCGTCCTTCCCTGGTTATCGGGTGGGTTCGGGTAGGCCCTTCGGCAGGGTGGTGCCACGACCTTGTTAGCGAGCTGGTTCTCCATGAGGTAGAGCGCGATCGACACCTGACTGGGATAGCCCGCCAGCAGCGTCGGCAAGGTCATGAAGTGGCGCTGGGGCGCGGCGATCAGGGGAAGATCAGCGGGCACGTCGATGCTGAACTTCACCTGCGGGGTGGTGCTGTGATCAACGACGTTGACTTCGACACGGGCGACATCGACGTCAGCCTCATTGCGGGAGTCACACAGCGGTTCCGCGGTGACCTGGAAGGTCTCGATCAGTCCCCACTGGGGCATCGACGGTGCGATGAGATCCGCGATTCCCTCATCAAGTGATATGGAGCAAAGAAAGCAACCGTGTGCAGATCTTGCTCCATGATGTGAGCGCCGCGTTGTTTCTGTCGGCTGGCGGGATCTCGCTCATCCGCCCCTCGTCTGGAGGCGGCCGGTGAGGGTCGCCAGCGCCACGAGGGCGATCAACCGAGCCTGGGAACATCCCGGACGAGTGGGAGATCGGTGCATGTCTTCACGGGTGGCTGGAGCGTCGACCAGCGCGGGGCGCGTGGGTGTATCGCTGAGGGCGGCATGGGAGAATGGCGGCGTTGCCGTCAGCCGCGCAAGGAGAACCGATGACCGTCCCCAACGTGCTCGCCAGCCGCTACGCGTCGCCC
>NZ_DAIOIA010000139.1:0-7388 GCF_036744435.1 Propioniciclava sp.
AGTCGTTCCCGATCCCGCCGAGTTTGTAGTGCAGGTCGGTGTGGCACACGCCGCACGCTTGGACCTTCACGACGGCCTCCCCGGGACCGGGGTCGGGGACGGTGATCGTCACTACCTCCACAGGCGCGTTCACGCTGCGGGCGATCACCGCTTGGCTAGTCCGTGGCATCAGTGCCTCCTCCTATCGGGTGCTGCAAGGTTCGCAGGAATGGGTTCTTTAGCGCTACAGAGCAGAGGCCGGTTGATCACTGTAACGATAAAGTCCACCATGGATGTCGAGGGGGTGATCGGCATGGGCCGGGTGACGCAAAAGGACGTGGCAGCGGTGATGGGCGTCTCCGTCATGACCGTCTCCAACGCGTTCAACCGCCCCGATCAGCTCTCCGAAGACCTCCGCGTCCGCGTCCTTCAGCGCGCCAAGAAGATGGGCTACTCAGGCCCCGACGCCGTCGCACGCCAGTTGCGCACCGGGCGCACCAACACCTATGCCGTGGTCTTCGACGAGGACCTGTCCTACGCCTTCTCCGACCCATTCACCGTGCTGTGGTTGCGCGGGTTCTCCGAGGTGATGTCCGCTCACGGCGCCAGCATCACCTTGCTGTCGGTCCCCGCCTCGGACCCCGCCTCGCTCGCCGCCGTGCAGGATGCCGCCGTCGACGGCCTCGTCGGGTTGTGCGGCGACAAACCAGCCGTCATCAAGGCCCGCGAACTCGGCCTTCCGACGGTGTACTGCACGCTCAGCGAGGATCTCCACAACGACACGTTCGTCGCCATCGACGATCGCGCAGCCGGACGCGACCTCGGCGCCCACCTGTACCGCCTCGGCCACCGCCGCGTCACGGTGCTCGCCGAGATCCCACGGCTCAGCGACACCGACCACGTCGAGTGGCATCCGGGGCAACTCGCCGACCAGGACGACCTGCCCCCGTGGGCGCTCGACTCACGCTCACGCCTGTTCGGCATGCTGGAAGGGCTCGGCGACGCGGACGTGCGCATCGTCTTGACCGGCCCCAACTCCCGCGATTCTGGCCGCAACGCCGGGGATGTCGTCCTGGATCGCCACGACCGACCCACCGCCGTCGTGGGCATGAGCGACATTCTCGCCCTGGGATTCCTCGACGCCCTCGCACAGCGGGGGTTACAGCCGGGCCGTGACGTCTCGGTCGCCGGGTTCGACGACATCGGAGAAGCCGCCCCAGCGGGGCTCACCACGATTCGACAACCCATCGCGGAGAAGGGCCGCGAGGCTGCCCGCCTCGTCCTCGACCCGCGCCGACCCAACCGTCAAATCATGCTGCCGCACCGCCTGATGGTGCGCGCCAGCACCGCACCCCTGCTCTAGACCACCCTTCACCGACCCGCAGAAAGGGACACCCATGTCCATGTACCTGTCCATCGGCTCCACCCTGCAGGAGATGTCGTCCACCCATGACGTTCCCGCCCGCGCCCTCCCGTGCCGCAGCGTCCAGGCCGCACCTACCACGGGACGCACCGCCCGCACGCTCGCCGCAGGCCTGCGGCGTCTCGCGTCCGCAGAACTGCGCTGGGCGTCCCACCTGGAGCGACGCGTCACCGACGTATCCCTGGCCTCCTGAGGACGGGCCGCGTGGCTCGATCAGCCGAGATCAGCCAGGGCCTGGATGGGCGTGGCTCGTCCGGCGCGACGCGCGGGCAATGCACTCGCAATAAGCGCCACCCCGACGGTCGCCAGCCAGGGGAGACTGCGCCTCAGGCGTCAACGATGAGCCACGTCAGCAACTCGTCGCGTCCGGAGATGTAGCGGAACAAGGCTGAGGGTGCCATGTCGATCCCGCGGGCGACCACCACTGTGGAGGATCAGCCGAAGCAGAGCAGCCAGTGGCTACGCGTTGCCGCTCAGTTCGACGGCCCACTTCTCCGCCTCGTCGGCGCGGCCGAGCCGCTTCAACACCGCGACCAGTTCGCCGCCGACCTCGCGGCGAGGCTCCTGCAGGTGGGCGAGCGTGAAGGCTTCGGTCGCGGACTCCAGCGCGTAGACCGCATCGACGTCGTCGGTGCGCAGCATTCCCAGCAGCCAGAACGCGTAGGCGGCATCCGCGTACTCCCCCGCGCGGGCGAACTCTTCCGCGATGGTTTCGGCGCGCTCGGGGGCGGTGGGATCACCCAGAGTCGCGGCGATACGAACGCGGGTGTCGGCGAGTCGACGCGCCTGCACGGCACGGGCGGCCCGCTCACGCTCGACGATGTCGTCGGAGAGTCCGTCGGGAAGCTCCTCCTCAATGAGTTCGCCGATCAGGGATTCCGCCAGGCGGTCGATCTCAGGAAGCTGCGTCACCTCGGCCCGGCGAGCCCACGCCCGCACCACGGGCGCAAAGAATCGCGCTGGTGTCGCGGCACCGCGCAACAGCGAAGCCGCCGACGCGAACTGGGCGCGCGCGCCCTCGTCGTCACCTTCGGCGGAGGCGAGCATCGCCGCCTCCGCATGGGCGAACCCTGCCGCCTGCAGACGGCCCACAGCCCGGTAGGCGTTCGCCGCAGCCACATAGGCGCGCGCCGCCGCTACCCGGTCCGCACCCGCCTGTGATTCCGCCCAGGCGAGGAGTTCCGCCGGGTCGTCGGGACCAGGCTGGCCCTGCGCAGCGTCGGCGTCCGCCCCCGCCGGGAAGGCGTCCGGGGAGGACGCCTGGGGTCGTGAGGGCTGGGCAGGATCCTCGGCACGTGGCGCGGGAGCCGCGCTCGCGACCGGAGCGAGGTGCTCACCGAAGACGGACAGATCCACAGGAAGGAACGTCGCGTCATTCCACACGGCCCAGGTGGCGTCCGTGAGCGCTGAGGTCTGGTTGCGCGCGTCAAAGGCGGCAGCCAAGGTGAGCGCCTCACCGCGCACCCACCGATCCAACTCGGCCACCGTCGCCGCCGGGACGCCGTGCAGTTCGATGGGCGTTGCGGCATGGTCGGCCGCCAGTAAGCCCGTGGCCGCGCCCACCGAACGCAGATACGTCCACCGGACATGCGGGGTGTCGCCCTCAAGAAGGAAACGCTGATCCTCCACCAGCTTCGCCAGAGCACGACTCGGGTTCCCGGAACGAGCAAGAAACTCCAGATGACGACCACGGATCGGGGCTGCCGTCACGTCCTGGGGCAGATGCTGGCGCGCTAGGCGGTGGGCGCGAGCCGCCCCCACCGCGTCCCCCACATGCAGGGAGGCGAGTTGCAGGTACGACAGCATGTCGCCCGGCTCCGTGGCGCATTCGGGGCTTTGCGGCAACACCTGCTCGACGAGCCGGATGCACTCCTCATAGCGACCGGTGCGATACAGGTGGGCCGCCCGGTCGCCGGGATCGCACGCCTCACATTGGGAGAAGTCGTCGCGTGGGGTCGAGGACCACTCCACGAAAAGATCCTCGGTGTCGGCTGCGCCACGCATCTGGGCCCAGCCGAACCGGCTCAGGGCGACGGCGTTCATCCCGTTGCCCGCCAGCGCGTAGCGGCGCTGCATGTCCGTGAGCGTGGTGTCGATCTGTGCGGCCGTGATCGCGGGGAACTCCATCAAATGCGCGACCATCCACTTGAACGACCAAAACAGCGAATGCTGATCCTGCTCGTCGAAGTACTCCGGGTGGGCGTCCCACCAGCGCAGCATCTGCGTGAAGGGCAGGAACGCCTTGTCGACCTCGCCGCCCCACGCATACCCCTCCACCGTGGTGAACAAGGCGTAAGCGCGCGCCTCCGGGGGGCCTTCGGCGGTAATCCGGTCAAGTTCGGCAGCCGACGCGGTACTGCGCGCGATCCCATAGGGCATCTCACGGATCCGGCTGATGGCGATGTTGGCTTCGGCAACGGAGCGAGTCATCGGTCGTCCTTCGTGGAAGTGGAGTCGCCCCCGAGCGCACGCTCCATGAGCAGCGACAGGGACTCGTTCATGAGCGTGACCTCGGCCGTCTGCAACGGCAACCCCGAGGCGAGCACGGTCGTCACATACAGCGAGCGGGTCGCGGCGTCCCGGACGTCACCGTCACGGGTAGCCAGCAGCGCCCGAACGGTGGCGGACGCATCGTTGAGGATGAGCCGACGCGGACGCGCGGGCTCGGTGAGCCCGGTGAGGATCTCACCCCACACGTCGTCGGAGGTGGCTGCCTCTGCGTGCGCGGCGCGGGCATGCTCACCGTCACGGTCGTCGATGAGGACGGCGGACAACTCGGGCGGGTCGTAGCGGCGGACCAGGATGTCGCAGTCCTGATCGGCGAGCGTGGCCCGCAACGCGACGACGGCGTCCAGGATCTCCAGTTCGCGCACCGGCTCCAGTTCGTCGAGGGTCCGCGCGATGTCGTCGGCGACCGCGGCGGCCAGCCCCAGTTCGCGGTGCCGGGCGGCGGCGCGTTCGAGGAGGTCGGCGTCATAGACGTAACCCCCGTTGACGACCACGATGCCCTTGTGGGCGGCCACGGCAGCGATCCGGCGATACTCCTCCAGGGAGCGGGTGAACAGCAGCCGGGCGTCCCCTGCGCGCTCAGCCAACTCGCGAAGCGTGCCCGCCCCCACCGTCGACTCGAACGGCAAGGTCGTGACCGCGAGGTCGAGCACCTCATCGTCCACCAACGCCAGCGCCCGCAACGCCAGGTGGTGCACCTCGACGAACCGGCGCGCCACCGGACCACCCGCGGTGAGCGTGTCGAGCACCCACGCCCGGACGCGTTCCCCCAGCGCCTCACGCGCCGCCAGCAACAGGTCGTCCTCGTAGAGACCCTCACGCGACGCAGTGGGCCGCAGCCCCGAGGCGTCCAGGACGCAGCGCACGAAGAAAGCCCACGGCGGGAGCACCTGGGTGACCCCCGAGGACAGCAGCATCCGTTTGAGATACACCCGATGATGGGCCACCGAGGTGGGTGCCACCGCCGCAGGAAGGACGAAGGCGACACCCGTCAGCCCAGCGATCGGAATCTCCACGTCAATCGAAGCCAGCGGCGTGAACCCCAGCGCCCGCTCGCTGTAGGACGCCAACGCAACGGTGCGTGCGGCATCGTTCGGGTAGGCGACACGCCAGGGCAGTTCGTCCCCGCTGAGGCGGCGACGGGCGAGCGAGCCGTCGTCGAGGCGCACCTCCAGCGCAACGTCGACAGGCAGCAGGCCGCCGAAGTCCTCCGCCAGCGCGGCCACCATGTCGGGAGCGAGCCAATGCTCGGCATCGCGCCGAGGAACCAGGCGGACAGCGCTGCCCGGCGCGCCTTCGAGCACGGCGATCGCCGGGTCGTCGTCGGCCAACTCCGTCAGCTCGTAGCGCCCATCGGTGAACCCGCGCCACCGGATCGCGGGCGAACGCTGCCCCTCGGGGCCCGGGCGTGCGCACCGGGACACGAGGTCGATCTCATCGGCGACCATGAACGCGGACAGCAGGCCGATGCCGAACTGTCCCAGGAACTCTTCGCGCCCCCCGCCCAGATCGGCGTCACGCTTGGACGAACGGCCGATCGTGGCGAGCAACTCACGGGCGTCGGCGGCGGTCAGCCCGATGCCGGTGTCGCAGACCTCCAGCCCGCCACCGGGGAGGGGACGCAGGTCGATGCGCTCGGGCGCACCCTCAGCCAGGGCGCGGCGTGCCGTGATCGCGTCAACCCCGTTTTGCAGCAGTTCGCGCAGATAGACGCGCGGGCTGGAGTACAGGTGCCGGGCCAGCAGATCGACGACGCCGCGCAGATCAACCTGGAAGGACTCTCCGCTCACTCGCCCTCGCCCTGATCACCTGGCTCGTCCACGATGCCCAGGTGCTCGCCCAACGCCTCGAAGAAGCGCAGGCCCGTGAAGAGCCCGGACGCGATGAACTGGCCGAGTTGGTCATCGGCGACCCCGTACTCGAGATCGAAGGACACCTCGGTGTAGATCGCGAGTTCGCCGCCCTCCTCCGCCGTGTAGGCCTTGGGCCACGGGCGGGAGCGATGGAAGTCGTCGGCGAACAGGAGGAAGTCTGCCTGGCGCTCGAGCGGCAGGGTGTGCTTCCAACGCCCGCGCACCTGCAGCACTTCGTCGTTGGAACCCAGGACGAAGAAGTAGAAGACGTTGTCGTCCCACGCCCCGCCCAGGTCGCCGTCGGAATCCTCGGAGAAGTACCACTCCTGCCGCGTCAGGAACGCTGCGATGCGCTCCTTGGTCAGCGGCGTGTTCGTTGTGTGCGGCGCGTCGTCCGGCTTGCTGAAAAACCCCATGGTGGCACGTCCTTCGTCGGTTGATCCCGGTCGAGTGAGCCCTCCTGGGTCACGCCGTCCGGGCGGCGGGTGTGGCTTCGCGCCAGTCTAGGGAAGGCCGCCGACAGGACGAAGCCCCGACCACCCTCAGCGCGGCCCGCCCGACGAACGCGCCACTCGCCTCACCACTCGATGCCGCGCTGCCCCTTCTGGCCGGCGTCCATCGGATGCTTGATCTTGGTCATCTCGGTGACCAGATCGGCGGCCTCGACCAGCGCCGGGTGCGCCCGGCGTCCGGTGATGACGACGTGCTGGAAGCCGGGACGCTGCGTCAGGGTCTCCACCACGTCGTCGACGTCCACCCAGCCCCACTCCATGAGGTAGGTGAACTCGTCGAGGATCAGCAGATCATGGGTTTGGGCGGCCAGGCGTCGCTTGACCTCCGCCCAGCCCTGGGCGGCATCGGCGGCGTGGTCAGAACCGTCGCCCTGCTTGCGCGTCCACGACCAGCCGGACCCCATCTTGTGCCACTCGACGGGACCCCCCTCGCCGGTCTCCTCGTGGAGGCGTCCCAGGCGCTCGAAGACGGTCTGCTCGCCGATGCGCCACTTGGCCGACTTCACGAACTGGAAGACCCCGATGTTCCAGCCCTGGTTCCAGCCGCGCAGCCCCAACCCGAAGGCGGCGGTCGATTTCCCCTTGCCGTCGCCGGTATGGACGGCCAGCAGGGGGCGGTTACGTCGCTGTTTGGTGGTGAGCCCGTCATCGGGAACGCTCAGGGGTTGTCCTTGGGGCATCAGGCGGCTCCGTTCTCGGCGGCAGGAAGGGTGGGGCGTTCGCGCCAGGCGTCCACGGCCCCGGTCAGGGCCTGAGCGCTCACGGCGTCCACGGCCACGTGTTCGGCGCCCAGCACGGACGCGAGCCGTCGCGCCAGGCCGAGCCGCAGCGGACCCGACTCACTGTCGATGACGACGGTGCTGACGCCCAGCCGGGCGATGCCGGACGCTGCCCGCTCGGCCCGTGCCACCGCGTCCGCACCCGCATTGGCGCGGCCGTCGGTGACGACGACCAGCAGCGGGCGGGTGCGCGGATCCCGGACGCGTTCGCGCAGGATCACCTTCGCGGCCAGTTCGAGGCCCTCGGCCAGCGGCGTTCGGCCCCCGGCGGGCAATTCCTCCAGGCGAGCGGCGGCGATGTCGATGGACCCGGTCGGTGGCAACGCGACGTCGG
>NZ_DAIOIA010000140.1:0-7262 GCF_036744435.1 Propioniciclava sp.
GGGTTCGGCCAGCAGGTGCCGGGCGATGTGCCGGGCGCGCGGCTCCTCCGGCAGCGGCGGCGGCGCCGTCCGCACCCACGGAAGCAGCGCGTCCATGAACTGCGCCATCGCCGGCCCGAGGCCGGGGCCGGGCTCGTCGAGCGGGGCAGCGAGCCGGTTGAGCGCGTCGGTGCGCGGCAACGCGAGCGCGCGATCCCCAAGATGGTGGACGGCCGAGAGGAACAGCGGCTTGGCGGTCGTGTTGCCGACGGGCTCGACGTCGTGCTCGACGCCCGCGGGCACGTACACCGTCCGATGCGGCGTCGCGGTGAGGGTCTGCCCGCCGATGCGCAGCACGAGGCGTCCCTCGCGGACCCAGGTCAGTTCGTCGACGGCGTGCGCGTTGGAGAACTGCCGCGCCCGCGGGCTGGGGCGCCGGACCCGATGATGTTCCATGTCGCATCTCCCGCATCGCTGTCGCGCTTCCAAGATTAGGTAAGCCTAACCGGATTAGCCAAAGTTAGCGTTGCTTATATGTCCGCCTCTGCTGTGCCCGCCGACCCTCGCCTCGGCGTCTCGACCGTCATGCATCCGCTGGCCCCGCGCATCCTGGAGGTCGCGCGCGTCGAGGAGCTCAGCCCTGTGATGCGCCGCGTCACCCTCACCGGCGACCGGGCCGGGACCGTGCCCTACCTGCCCTGGGCGGCCGCCGACCACGTGAAGCTGGTGCTCCCGGACGCGAACGGCGACGTCAGCGTCCCACGCATCGAGAACGGCCGAGCCTTCTGGGACGGCTTCACCGGGGTGACCCGCGACTACACGGTGCGCGCCGTCAACCCCGACGCGAACGAACTCACCATCGACGGCGTCCTGCATGAGCACGGCCCCGCGGGACGCTGGTTCCTGGACGCCACCCCCGGCGCCCGGATCGGGGTGCTCGGGCCGCGCGGCAGCCACCTCTACCCGCCCAGCTACGGCCACTACGTGCTGGTGGCCGACGAGACCGCGCTGCCCGCGCTCGGCCGGTGGCTCGATCAGCCCGGGCTCAGCGCGCACTTCACCGTCGTCACCGTCGCGGCCGTTCCGGACGCCTACCCGCTTCCGGAACCGGGACGCCGCTCCACCGTCGACTGGCGGCGTCACGTCGCCGCCGATGGACCCGACCGCGGCCCGCTGCTCGCCCAGGACGTTTCCGACGCCCTGCGCACCAGCCCGGCCCCCCGCGACGTGTTCGTGTGGGCGGCAGGCGAGGCGGGCGTCATGAAGTCGGTCCGGGGTGCCCTGCGCGAGCAGGGTGTGCCCCGGCACGCCTTCGATATCGACGGGTACTGGCGCACCGGAACGGCGGATCTCGACCACCACGCCGTCTCCGACGACTGACCCACCGCACCCACACCAAGAAGGAACCATGCTCAATCTGTCCACCAAGTTCGCGGCCGCCCTCGCGGTCGTGGCGCTCGCCCTCACCGGCTGCGCCTCCGGCGGGGCCGCCACCTCGGCGTCCACCCCGGCCGCCTCCGCCAGCAGCCAGGGCTGGCCCCGCACCATCACCCACACCAAGGGCGAGACGACGATCAACGCCAAGCCGACGCGCATCGTCTCGACCTCCCCCACCCTCACCGGCACGCTGCTCGCCATCGGCGCCCCCGTCGTCGCCAGCGCGGCCACCACTCCGTCCGACATCACTGACGACAAGGGATTCTTCGGTCAGTGGAGCAAGGCCGCCGCCGAGAAGGGCGTCGAGGTCTTGTACCCCAACCTGGAGTTCAACGAGGAGGCTGTTCTGGCGGCCGACCCGGACCTGATCGTCGTGTCGGCGACCGGCGCGGACGCCACCGCAGACCAGTACGACAAGCTGTCGGCCATCGCGCCGACCATCGTGCTCAACTACGGCTCCGCCTCCTGGCAGAACCTCGCCGGTGAACTGGCCAAGGCGACCGGGCAGGAGGACGCAGCGGCTGCCACCGTCGCCTCCTTCGATGCCCGCGTCGCCGAGGTCAAGGGCAAGCTGTCCATCTCCGACCCGTCCGCCAACGTCGTGGTGTGGAACGGTGCCGCCAAGGACACCGCGTTCGCCAAGCCCGGCTCCCCGCACGCCGACCTGATCGACTCGCTCGGATTCACCGTCGCGGGCGCTGCCGACGCGGTCGACACCTCCACCACCAAGCGCAACGACTTCGCCTTCGTGTCCCTGGAGAACACCGTGACCGCCCTGACCGGCGCCACCGTCTTCGTGGCCAGCGGCGACGAGGCCACCGCGACGGACCTGAAGAACACGGCCGTCTTGCGCAACGCACCGGCCGTCGCCAACAACAAGGTCATCGCGCTCGGCCAGCACTCGTTCCGGATCGACTACTACTCCGCCCTCGAGATCGTCGCCCTCGTGGAGGGCGCTCTCGCGTGAGCTTGACCGTGGCCTCCCCGTCGCGCCCGCGGCGGGGAGGCTTCTCCCTTCTCGAAGCCACGGCTGGAGGCCACCGCCGCACCGTGTTGGCAGGCCTGGTCATCACGCTGATCGGCTTCGCGATCCTCAGCCTGTTCGTCGGCGCCCAGGCCCTGCCACCCGCGCAGGTGTTCGGCGCCATCGTCGGGGCTGACGTCCCGACCGAGGTGGCGCTGCTGGTGCTGGAGCTCCGCGTGCCGCGCACCATCCTGGGCATCCTCGTCGGCGTCTGCCTGGGCGTCGCCGGCACCCTGATGCAGGCGCTGACCCGCAACCCGCTGGCGGAACCCGGGATCCTCGGCGTCAATGCCGGAGCCTCGGCTGCGGTCGTCACCGGTGTGGCCCTCACGTCGGTGGGCGGCGTCGCGTTCGCCGGGGTGACCGCCACGGTCGTGAGCGTCGTGTTCGCGTTCGTGGGCGCCGCCGCCGCGTCCGTGCTGGTGCTGCTGCTGGGCGGGGCGTTCCGCAGCGGCACCGACCCCGTCCGCCTCACGTTGGCGGGCGCCGCGTTGAGCATCGTGCTCGGCGCCTACACCAACGCCATCTTGTTGAACTTCCCCACCATCTTCCAATCGTTCAAGCACTGGGCGGTCGGCTCGCTGCAGGGGCGCGGCTACGACGTCATCCTCCCCATCGCCGCGATCGCGGTACCCGCCGCCCTCGCGGCCTGCCTGTGCGGCCCCTGGCTCAACGCCCTCGCCCTGGGCACGGAGATGGGGCGCGCGCTCGGCGCCAACCCGCGCCGCCTGGGGCTGATCGGGGGCGTCCTCGTGGTGCTGCTGGCCGGGTCCGCCACCGCCGCAGCGGGCCCGATCGCCTTCGTCGGGCTCGCAGCCCCGCTGGCCGTCCGTGCCCTGGTGGGTCCCGACTACCGCTGGGTGCTGCCGCTGTCGGCATTGTCGGCGGCCATCATCGTCGTGGGAGCAGACATGATCGGACGCGTCCTGATGAACCCCGCCGAGGTCGAGACCGCGGTCATCGCCTCCCTCATCGGGGCTCCCGTGTTCATCGCGCTGGTGCGCCGCCGTCGCTGGGCCCGGCTGTGAGCACGCCGACCCGCCCGGACGCCGTGTCCCGCGCGAAGGCCCCGCTCGGCGTCTCCCCCACCATCGACGGGGCGGAAGCGCTGCGCGCCGGGCGCTGGTCGATCCGCACCACGCGTCGCCGCGTCGTGGTCGCGCTCATCCTCCTCCTCGCCCTGCTGGCGGGCGGCTGGATCGCTCTCACCACCGGGACCATCGAGTTGCGTCCCGACGAGATCTTCGGCGCGTTGCTGGGCGACGGCACGGGACGCGCGTCGCGGGTCGTGTGGGGCATCCGCGTCCCCCGCCTGGTGGCGGCGCTCGCCGTCGGCGTCTGCCTGGCCCTGTCGGGTGCGGTGTTCCAGAACCTCACCGGCAACCCGCTCGGCTCTCCCGACGTCATCGGGTTCGTCACCGGGTCGGCGACCGGCGCCATCATCGCCATCGTCGCGTTCACGGCCGGCCCGCTCGCCGTGGCGGCGTCGGCGGTCGGCGGGGGCCTGCTCGCGGCCGCGCTCGTCGTCGGGCTCGCCCACCTGCGCGACCGCGGCGCCCCCTCCACCGGCGGCGGCTACCGGCTCGTCCTGGTCGGCATCGGCGCGAGCGCGTTCTTCGGGGCGGTCAACGACCTGCTCCTCACCCGCTCCCAGGCCGACGCGGCCGTCGCCGCCCAGCAGTGGCTCGTCGGCACGCTCAACTCCCGCGACCCGTTCATCGTCTGGCTCTGCCTGGGCATCGCCGTCGTCGCCACCCCGCTCGTCCTGGCGCTCGGGCAGCGGATGGCGGCCCTCCAACTGGGGGACGCCGTCGCCACCCAGGCGGGCGTCCCGGTGGCCGCCACCCGCCTGCTCCTGACGCTGCTCGGCGTCATCCTGGTCGCCGCCGCCACCGCCACGGCCGGACCGGTGTCCTTCGTCGCGCTGGCGGCTCCCCAGGTCGCGTGGCGGCTGGTGGGACGCGGACGCCCGGCGCTGATCTGCACCGCCCTCACCGGCGCCGTCCTCGTGCTCGCCGCCGACCTGGCCTCCCAGCACCTGCCCTGGGGGCTCGCTATGCCGGTCGGCCTGGTCACGGGTCTGCTGGGCGGCGTGTACCTGCTCGTCCTGCTCACTAGGGGGAACCGCTGATGACCACCCGACCCGACGCCCCGCTCACGGCGTCCGGCCTCAGCGTCGGCTACGGCGCCCACACCATCATCGAGGGCCTCGACGTCGGCTTGCCGCGCGGGGTGTTCACCGTCATCGTCGGCCCGAACGCCTGCGGCAAGTCGACGCTGTTGCGGACGCTGGCCCGCCTCCTGACGCCGACCGCGGGCTCCGTCGAGCTCGCCGGCCGCGACGTGCGCGGCTTCAGGTCCAAGGAGTTCGCCCGCGAGCTGACGCTGCTGCCCCAGGCCGTGCCGGTGCCCGAGGGCATCACGGTCGCCGACCTGGTCGCGCGGGGCCGGTTCCCGCACCAGGGACTGCTGCGGCAGTGGTCGGTCGAGGACGAGGAGGCGGTGCGGCGCGCGATGGTCACCACCGCCGTGGACGACCTGCGCGACCGGGTCGTGGAGGACCTGTCCGGCGGACAGCGTCAGCGCGTCCTGCTGGCGATGGCGCTGGCCCAAGGCACCGACGTGCTGCTGCTGGATGAGCCCACCACGTATCTCGACATCACCCATCAGATCGAGGTGCTGGAGCTGTGCCGCGATCTCCGCGACGCGGGCCGCACCGTCGTCGCCGTCCTGCACGACCTGCATCTGGCCGCCCGGTACGCCGATCACCTGATCGTCATGCGGGACGGCGCGCTGCTCGCCGAGGGCACCCCCGGCGACGTGCTGACCCCGACGCTCGTCGAGGCGGCATTCGGGCTCCGGGCGCGCGTCATCGCCGACCCCGAGTCGGGATCCCCCCTCATCGTGCCGCTGGCCGGACGTGCCGCTCTCGCGGAGCCGGAGTCACCCGTCCTCGGCGTCCCGGCGGTCGATGGCGGGCAGGTGGGCTGACATGCGCACCGAGCCCCCCGCTCCGGCCACCACCCTTGCTCTCACCGCGTTGCGCACGGGCGCTCATCCCACCGAGGTGAGCCGGACCTGGCCGGTCATCGACCCGCCCGGACCCGACGGCGTCCCCGTCACGTTCGCCGTCCGCACGCAGCCGGGACGCGAGGTGATGGTCCACCTCAACGGCGTCACGGACGTGCTGCGCAGCGACTTCGCGTGGGCCCGGCTGCCCGAGGTGACCCGGGACGCCGACGGCTCCACGTATGCCGCCGCCTGGTACCTGCCCGCCGGGTTGCTGTGCGGCTACCGGATCGTGGTGGCCGCCTACCTGCCTCCGGACGCCGGCCACACCCGGGAGGGCTGGCTGGCGGTGCACCGGGCGGGCACCCCCGATCCGCTGGCCGGGATGACCATGGCCACCCCGCTCGGCGGGGACTGATCGCTGCTGGCGCTGCCGGGCGCCCGCCTGCATCCCGCCTGGGACGAGGACGCCGTCCCACTCACGGGAGAACCCGTCCGCACTCGCCTCACCACCAGGGTGTCGGCCTGGGATTATGGCCGCCGCGATACCGCCGTGGTGCTCTTCGACGCCGAGCAGTGGGAGGCGGTCGGCCTGCCGCAGCGGTTGCGTCGTCTGGCCGACCCGCCGCTGATCCTCGCCGTCGACTCCGGGACCCTCACGCATCGCGGTGAGTTCCTGCCGTCGCCGGGTGCGGTGGCCGCCGCGGTGACGGACGCCCTGGCGGCCTGGGAGGACGCCACGGGCAGGGGCCTGCGTCCCGACGACCTCCTCGCCACCGGTCAAAGCTACGGCGGCCTCGCCTCGGTGGGGCTGGTCGTCAGCGGCGTCGTGCGCTCCGCGTTCGCCCAGTCGCCGTCGCTGCACTACGTTCGCGGCCAGCAGCGGCCTCCGGGGCCGGCCACCGGCGTCGGGGACCTGGTCTCCCGGGTGGCGACCCAGGCGCGTACCGGCCGCCGGTTCCCCGGACGCGTGGAGATGATCGCCGGGACAGAGGAGGGCGGGATGCTTGAACTGGCGCGGGAGTCGGCCCCGCTCCTGGCTTCGGGCGGCCTGGACGTCAGCGTGGCGAGCGCCGTTGGCGGCCACGACTACGCGTGGTGGCGCCACGAGCTGCTGTTCAGGCTGGAGCGGCCGATCCGGGCTCGGGAAGCCTCCCCAGCCGGTACCACGGAATGATGCTGAGCAGCAGCGTCACGCCGGTCAGGAAGAACGCCCAGCCGAAGCCGAACGCGTCGGCGATGAACCCGGCCAGCAGCGTCCCGATGATGGCGCCCAGGTCGCCCGCCATGGAGAACACCGAGAGCGCCTGACCGCCGTTGCGTTCGGAGCCGATGATGTCGGCCATCATCGCTTGGGAGGCGGGCTGGATCATGGACGCGCCCACGCCGCCGATGAGCGACAGGCCGACGAACACCGGCAGCGCCTCGGCCCAACCGAACACGAGCGTGCTGCAGCCGCTGATCAGCAGGCCGGTCATCAGGACGGGGCGGCGGCCCACCGCGTCGACCATGCGGCCGGTGAACTGTTGCCCGATGACGTTGCCGATCGCGAACAGGGTGAGCGCGAACCCGGCCATGGGCGCGCCGAGGGTGGGGATGGCGCCCGCCATGAGCGGCACGAGCGCGATTCGGACGCCGAAGGTGGACCAGCCGTTGGCGAACCCGGACGCCAGCAGCGCCCGGTAGTGCGGCATGCCGAGCACTTCGCGCAGCGTGACGCGGGGGCGGGCGTCCTCGGCGGCCTCGGTCCGGGCCGGGTCGCGCAGGAAGATGATGACCACGACGACGGCGATGCTGACCGAGACGCCGTAGC
>NZ_DAIOIA010000141.1:0-7224 GCF_036744435.1 Propioniciclava sp.
CCACGCGACGACGGGGGTGACGTCGTAGCCGGTGGCGGCAACGTGGGCGGCGGGCAGGATGCCGAGCAGGTCGACCGTGTCCGCGTGCAGCCCGACCTCCTCGTTGGCTTCCCGGAAGGCGGCCGCCACGCTGGAGGCGTCCGCAGGGTCGACGCCACCACCGGGGAAGGCGCACTGCCCGGCATGGCTGCGCAGCCGGGCGGACTTCTCGATGATGATGAGCTGCAGGTCCCCGGGGGCGGCCCCCGCCTCGCCGGAGAAGCAGATGAGGACGGCCGCCTTGCGTCCGTCGCGCGCAGGACGCCCGCGCACCACGCTCTCGCCACCGCCCGGCTCGGCCAGCGCGGTGACGAGCCGATCCAGGGAGGCCGGGCGCGGCGTCACAGGTCCACCCCCAAGTAGGTCGCCGTGGCGGAGACGAGTTCTTCGGTGGACGCCACCGCCCCCACGGTGCGGTACACGATGCGTCCCTGGGCGTCGACGAAGATCGTGACGGGGATGCCGGTGAAACGAACCGGACCGGCCGTTTGCCGCAGCGGGTCGGTGACGTGCGGATACGTCCAACCTGCGTAGGCGGCGAACTCGATGGCCAGCGCCGGGTCGGGGTCGGAGTAGTCCACACCCAGCACCGTCACCCGCCCTGCGGCGCGAGCCGCGAACTCGGTCAGGTGCGGCGCCTCCTCACGGCAGGGCCCGCACCACTGAGCCCAGAAGTTGATCACCATGGGCGTCCCGCGCAGCCCGGCGAGGTTGACCTGACGGCCGGACCCAAGGCAGCCCAGCAGCAGATCCGGCAGTCCCCCGGCGACCGGTTCGGCGGACGCCGGCGTGACCGGGCAGTCGGCGATGCCGGCCCGCTCGCGCTGAGCGACGAGGGCGGCGTCCACGGCGACGTCGGGAGCTGGGCCCTCCTCCCGGGGGGAACCACAGCCGCCCAGCAGGATCAGGCCGAGGACGGCGGCGACCAACACCAGGAACGTGCGCGGACGCCGCACAGCGACAGTCATGCGCGCGGCTCCCTCACGAGGGTGGCGGCGATCTCCGGATCGGTGGGCCCCTCACCGAAGCTGGGGCACACCGCCGCCAGGTCGCAGACGCCGCACGCGGGCCGCCGCGCGTGGCAGCGGCGACGCCCGTGCCAGATGATGCGATGGTTCAGCCGCACCCACTCGTGTGGCGGGAACAGCGCGCCGACGGCGTCCTCCACCACGTTCGGCTTGGTCGAGGACACCCAGCCGAGCCGGTTGGAGACGCGGATGAGGTGCGTGTCCGGGGTGATGCCGGGGACGCCGAACGCGTCACCGAGGACGACGTTGGCCGTCTTGCGGCCCACCCCAGGCAGGGTGACGAGGTCCTCGAGGACGCCGGGCACCGCCCCGTCGTAGCGTTCGACGAGGGCCTGCCCGATGCCGATCAGGTGTCCGGCCTTCGCCCGGAAGAACCCGGTGGGGCGGATGATCGTCTCCAGGTCGTCGACGTCGGCGCCCGCATAGCTGGCGGCGTCCGGATAGCGTGCGAACAACTCCGGGGTCACCGTGTTGACGCGCCGGTCCGTCGACTGGGCTGACAGGACTGTCGCCACCAGGAGTTCGAGGGGCGTCGTGAAGTCGAGTTCGCACCGCGCGTCGGGGTACATCTGCCCCAACGTCGCATAGACGACCTCCGGCTGGCCCACTACCAGGCAACCCCGGCAGGTTCGACGGTCAACTCGACCTCGACCGGGGCATCCAACGGCAGGACGCTGACCCCGACGGCGCTGCGGACGTGACGCCCGGCGTCGCCGAACAGCTCCCCGAGGAGCTCGCTGGCGCCGTTGGCGACGGCGGGCTGACCGGTGAAGGTGGGGTCGCTGGCCACGAAGACGGTGACCTTGATGACCCGGCCGATCCGATCGAGTCCGCCGATGACGGACGCGGCGGCGGCCAGCGCGTTCAGCATGGCCGTCCGGGCCGCCTGCACGGCGTCCTCAAGGCTGACCTCGGCGCCGACCTTGCCGCGGTGGGTGAGTTCACCGGCGACGGAGGGTAGCTGCCCAGAGGTGTAGACGTGACCGCTGCTCACGGTGGCCGGCACATAGGCGGCCAGGGGTGCGGCGACGGGAGGGAGGCTCAGTCCCAGTTCGGCCAGCCGGGCACTCGGGGTGCTCATGCGAACTGGTCGGGGATCGGACGCTTGAAGTAAGCGACGAGGTTCTGCGGGTTCGGACCGGGAATGATGGTGACGAGCTCCCAGCCGTCCATCCCCCAGTTGTCGAGGATCTGCTTGGTCGAATGCACCAGAACAGGCGCGGTGGCGTACTCCCACTTGGTCATGGCCTCACCCTAGATGATGAGGCGACCGTGGGCTCAGCGAATCTTCCCGGGGCCGCAGAGCACGGTCTGCCAGGAGCGAATGTCGGTGCGCTGCCGCAGCAACTGGCGGCGCTCCCGCTCGGTCATGCCGCCCCACACCCCCCACTCGATGCGGTTGTCGAGAGCTTCGGCGAGACACTCGGAGCGCACGGGACACCCCATGCAGACCAGCCGTGCACGCTTCTGATCAACACCTTCGGGAAACAGCTTGTCCTGCATGCCCCGACACTTGGCCTGAAGCGTCCAGTCTTCCGTCTTGCTGAGCGTCATCGCCCACCTCCCTGACGTGGCGGTCGCCGTCCGGATGACCCGCACCGGCATCACAGAATGATAAACGCGCCAGTGCAACTTTGCCAACGCATGTTGCATGCTGAGGCAGGCGCTACCATCCCCGTCCCGGGGTCTAGGCTCTGTTGCCTTGTCACCCGGCCGGGCTACCGGCGTGGGGGCATCCTAGACCCGACCTGGCGGGGTCGCGCCGTCCGGCATCGGGAATTCTCAGGTGCGTCCCGTACCCTGGTTCATATGCGTGCACCAACCATGGGTCGCAGGCTGTATTCGGCCTTGATGTTCGTCGCCGTGAGTGTCCTCGGCGGCGTCCTTGTCGCGGGCCTCGCCGTTCCCACGGCGAGTGTCGCGGCGGAGTTCTCCAAGGCCGGCGCCACCGCGATCCAAGCCATCCCCAAAGAGGTCGAGACGCCCCCTCCCGCCGAAGGGTCCAAGGTCTTGATGGCCGACGGTTCGGTGCTGACGAATTTCTATGACGAGAACCGCGTGTACGTCTCGCTGGCCGACATCGCCCCGGTGATGCGCCTCGCGCAGGTGACGCTGGAGGATCGCCGCTTCTACGAGCACGGCGCCATCGACCTGCGCGGCACGCTGCGCGCCTTGGTGCGAACGTCCAGCGGCAACACCCAGGGCGGCTCGACGCTGACGCAGCAGTACGTGAAGCTGGCGCTCATCGACAAGGCCGTCGCGGACAACGATAAGGAGGCCCTGGCGGCCGCCTACGACCGCACGTTCTCCCGCAAGCTGCTGGAGCTGCGCTACGCGATTGCGCTGGAGGACAAGATGTCGAAGGACGACATCCTCGAGCGCTACCTGAACCTGTCGTATTACGGTGCGGGCGCCTACGGCGTCGAGGCGGCAGCCCGCCGCTACTTCGGCACCACGGCGAAGGACCTGACCCTGGGCCAGTCGGCGATGCTGGCCGGGCTGGTGCGCAACCCGGCCACGACCGACCCGATCAACCACGAGAAGCTCGCAATCGAGCGGCGCAACAACGTCCTCGACGTGATGCTCGGCCAGAAGGTCATCACGCAGGAGCAGTACGACGAAGCCCGCGCCGAGGTGTTCGACCGCAGCAAGATCACGACGACGGCGCACGGCTGCGCCGCCTCCGAGTTCCCGCACCTGTGTTCCGTGGTGGAGAAGACGCTGCTGCAGATGGACAGCCTGGGCCCGGACACCGAGACCCGGCGCAGCCTGCTGAACCGGGGCGGGCTGACGATCCAGACAGAGATCGATCCCCGCACCCAGCGCGCCGCGCAGGACGCCGTCTCCAACTACGTCTACGCGACCGATCCGGTCATCGGCGTCATGGTGATGATCGAGCCGGGCACCGGCCTGATCAAGGGCATCGCACAAAGCCGCGACAAGATCGGCAGCAACGCCGGTGAGACGTACTGGAACTACGCGATGGAGCCCAGCCTCGGGGGCGCCGAGGGCTATCGGGGCGGTTCCACGTTCAAGATGTTCACGCTCGCTGCCGCGATCGACAAGGGCTATCCCACCTCGCGAAGTTACGACTCCCCCAAGGAGAAAGACTGGAAGGGCGAGGTCTTCCGCACGTGCGAAGGCAGTGTGAAGGTCCCCAAATCGTGGGGCGTCACCAACGCGGGCGGCGGTGGCGAGTTCGACATGTACACCGGGGCCAAGTACTCGGTGAACAACTACTTCGTCTCCCTGGAGCAGGACGTGGGCCTGTGCGAGGTGACGCAGATGGCAGAGAAGTTGGGATTGAAGCTCAGCGGCACGACCTTCACCAAGGCGCAGAACCCGTCCTTCACCCTGGGTGCGGCCGAGGTGTCGCCCATCTCCTTGGTGAACGCCTACGCGACGATCGCCGCGCGCGGCAAGCGCTGCGAGCCGATCATCTTGAAGTCGGCGGTCAGTAAGGACGGCAAGAACTACGAGGTGCCGTCGGCGAACTGCCAGCAGGTGATTTCCGAGGGCGTCGCCGACGCGATCGCCGACGTTCTTCGCGGCCCCTTCAACGGCGGAACGGCGTCCTCGGCCGCCATCCCCGGCTACAACATCGCCGGTAAGACGGGCACCGACACGGGCACCCCGACGATCTGGACGGTCGGCATGACTCCCCAGTTGGCCGGCATCGCGATGCTGACCGTCGACGGCAAGGCCGACCGCTACAAGAATGTCCGGGCCGAGCGCCGCTCCCTGACCGGCGCCCCGATCCGCGACGGCGCCTACCGGCTGCGTGGCAGCTCCGGTGGCGAGGCGGGTGCCGGCATCTGGAAGCCCGCCATGACCGTGGCCCTCCAGGGGCTCGAGAAGGGCGACTTCGTCAAGCCGGGCGCGGACAGCGCCACGGGCGAGACGGTCAGCGTCCCGAGTTGCTCGGGCATGAGCCTGAACGACTGCCGGGCGGTCCTGCAGCAGGCAGGCTTCGGCACGTCAGTCGTGCGCGTCGAGAATGCGAAGAAGGCGGGCACGTTCCTGGGCCTGTCCCCGAAGTCGGAGGCGCCGAAGTTCAGCACCATCAAGCTGATGGTGTCGTCGGGCCCGAAGGCCGAGGCCTCCGCCCCGGCGTCCGCCGCGCCCGCGACCAGCGCCCCGCCCGCCACGGGCGGCGGGACTGACGGCAACCGGTGAGTGGCCGTGTTGGGTTGCGTGCGCTAGGCGCGCTCGCAGCTGTCGGTGCCGCCTGCGTCACCTATGGGGTGGCGATCGAGCGCACCGCGTTCAGGGTCCGGCGTGCGAGCGTCCCGGTGCTTCCGGAGGGTGCACGTCCCCTCCGGGTGCTGCACGTCTCGGACTTTCATCTGCTGCCCCGCCAGGGCCACAAGCGGGATTTTCTGCGCGGCCTCGCGGGCCTGGAACCTGACCTGGTGGTGTCCACGGGCGACAGCATCAGCTCCCCGGACGCGATCGAACCGCTGATCGAGTCGTTGGGACGCCTCAAGGACGTCCCAGGCGTGTTCGTGTTCGGGTCGAACGATTTTCACCAGCCGACGTTCAAGCTGCCGGTGCGGTACCTGTTCGGGCATTCGGGTGGAGCCGCGAAGGCGGAGCCGTTACCGATGCCGACCGGCGAACTGCGCGCCGCCCTGGAGGGCTTGGGCTGGGTCTACCTGGAGGAACGGACCGCCGATCTGGACATCGGCGGGCAGAAGTTCCGCTTCCGCGGCACCGGCGATGCCCACCACGAGCGGGACGACTACAGCGCCGTCGCGGGCCCGGCGTCCCCGGACGCGGTGGAGATCGGCGTCACGCACGCGCCCTACCTCCGGCTGCTGGACGCCATGACCGCCGACGGCGTCGCGATGATCTTCGCCGGACACACCCACGGCGGCCAGGTCTGCATCCCCGGGCGGGGCGCCCTGGTGACCAACTGCGACCTCCCCCGCGAGCACGCCAGCGGCCTGTTCACCTACGACGCGGGCGGCCACGAAAGCTACGTCAACGTCTCCGCAGGGGTGGGCATGTCCCCGTTCGCGCCGTACCGGTTCGCCTGCCCGCCCGAGGTGTCCCTGCTGACGCTGGTGCCGCGCGGCTGACCGCCTCGCACCGGGAGCGTGCCGGCGCGAAGGTGCCGGTTCGGGCGGGCCCGCCCGCGGGTGGTGTCCGCGCTCAGTGGGTGAACGCCTCGCTGATGGCGTAGCTGTCCTCGTGCATCTGGTAGCGCGGGTGCCCGTCCAGGGACGCGGCGGTTGAGGAGTTCGACGCGGTCCTCGATGCCGAGCTTGCCAAGCTCGCCGCGGCGGTCCCCCTGACCCGCGACCAGGCTCGAGACCTGGGTGACTACGCGGGCCGGGTGTTCGACCACCACCGGGCCCACCCCCACCTGCTGCGCCTCATGTCGTGGGAGGCCTTGTGCGACGACGGCCAGACGGTCGCCGAGGAGGCGCGCGCCGCGCACTAAGCCGACAAAGCCTCCGCGATCGCCGCAGCTCAAGCGGCGGGCGCGATCCGTGCCGAGGTGCCTGCCCCCTACCTGTTCTCGGCGGTCATGGCGATGACCACCTGGTGGTTCACCTCCCCCCACGTGGCCGAGATGATCGCCCCCGACACCACGGACGGCACACCCTCACCGCGTCGCGCCATGCTCGTCGCAGCAGTCGACCAGCTCACCGCCCCACCTGAACACCACCCCAACGCCTAGGTCGAACGACACCTCCGCCGAGCGGGTCTCCGCACGTACACCCGATCGAGCAGACACCTAGGCCCCAAGCGCCGTCTGCACAGGTGCACCGACGATGTGAGATTCCCCGCGCGTTGAGATATGCTGACCAACGGCCCTGATGGGCCATCGGGGTGTGGCGCAGCTTGGTAGCGCGCTTCGTTCGGGACGAAGAGGCCGCAGGTTCAAATCCTGTCACCCCGACCACAGAGTGTTGAGGAATCATCAGTTCCAGCGTGGGCGTTCCACAGGCACCACATCACCTGGCCATCTCGCCGAGGACTGAGGCTGAACCCGCCGAAGACTGAGGTTTGGGCCACCCAGGACGCGCCGCCCGACCCTCGATGGAGGGATTCCCCGACCGCAGTCTGGTTGCCAGGGTTGCGCGGACTGAACTTCCCACCTTGGCCCCTGGTGACGGCGACTCCGCTCCTAGGGTGGGGCCATGAGACC
>NZ_DAIOIA010000142.1:0-7179 GCF_036744435.1 Propioniciclava sp.
GCACCAACACCGGCTTCCACCGATGTCAGGTGTTCTAGTACGTCTGAAATTGTGGGCGCAGAGGGACTCGAACCCCCGACCCCCTGCTTGTAAGGCAGGTGCTCTAACCAACTGAGCTATGCGCCCCAGCGGCCAATCCTACCGGCGACGCGTCAGCCGTGACACCAAGCGCTAGCGCCGCCCGCCCTTGGGACGCACGATGCGCTGGGCCTGCCATTGCGAGGACACGGTCGCCGGGTTGGCCAACACCAGGCCTGCGGCCAGGGTCGCTTCGGCGATGTCGGTGGGATCGACGTGGCTCTCCTGGCCAATCTTCGGCGTGAACAGCCAGATGTGGCCCTCCTGAGAGAGGTCGCGGAGCGCGTCGACGAGACCATCCGCGACGTCCCCGTCCTCGTCGCGCCACCAGAGCACGACCGCGTCGACCGCTTCGATCGGATCCTCGATCATGTCGGCATCGATGGCCTCCATGATCGCGTCGCGCAGGGTTTCGTCGGCGTCGTTGTCCCAGCCGAGCTCCTGAACCATCTGCCCCGGCTCGAAACCGAGGGCCGTCACTGCGGGCTTGCCACCCGGTGCTTCGGGCGTGTTGCCCACCGGGGATTCCCCTTCCTTGGTGCGAATCACCACCCCATCGTAGAGCGAACAGGGGCAGAGACGCGCGCGGGGCACCACGAAAGCGTGGCGCCCCGCGCGCGTCGGGTCGGGAACGAACGCCTGTTAAGCGTCACCACCAGCGTTACCGGACGCGCCCGCAGTGACCTCAAGCAGCCTGTACTTGTCGGCTGCCTGCCCCGGCCACGTGCGATCGATCTCACCGTTCTTGGCCAGCATCTGCAGCGCCTTGACCACCATCGACGGACCGTCGATGTGGAAGAAGCGCCGCGCTGCCGCCCGGGTGTCGGAGAAGCCGAACCCGTCGGCGCCGAGCGACGCGAAGTCGCCGGGAACCCACTGCGCGATCTGATCCTGGACCTGACGCATGTAGTCCGAGGTCGCGATGACCGGGCCGGGCGCGTCGGCGAGCTTCTGCACGATCCACGGATCGTCCACCGCTACCTCGGGGTGCAGGAACCGGTTCGAATCCACCGCCATGGCGTCACGCCGCAGTTCCGTCCACGAGGTGACCGACCACACATCGGCGATCACGCCCCAGTCGTCACGCAGCAACTGCTGGGCCTCCAGGGCGAAGGCGATGCCCACCCCCGAGGCCAGCAACTGTACGTGCTTGGCGTCGGAGGCCAGACCCTCCGCGTTGCCCTTCGACACCAGGTGCATGCCCCGCAGGATGCCCTCGACGTCGACATCGTCGGGCTCCTTCGGCTGGACGATCGGCTCGTTGTAGACCGTCAGGTAGAAGATGACGTCTTCCGGGTTCTCCCCGTACATGCGACGCAGCCCGTCTTGCATGATGTGGGCGATCTCATAGCCGTACGCCGGGTCGTACTGCACGACGGCCGGGTTGGTCGCCGCCAGAGCCGGGCTGTGCCCATCCATGTGCTGGGTGCCCTCGCCGGTCAGCGTGGTACGACCCGCGGTGGCGCCGATGAGGAAGCCCCGGGCGAGCTGATCGGCCGCAGCCCAGATGGCGTCGGCGGTGCGCTGGAACCCGAACATCGAATAGAAGATGTAGACGGGAACCATGGGCACACCGTGGGTGGCGTAGCTGGAACCGACCGCCGAGAAGGACGCCACCGAACCGGCCTCATTGATGCCGGTGTGGATGATCTGGCCGTCCTTGGCCTCACGGTAGGACAACATCAGGTCGTGATCCACCGGCGTGTAGTTCTGGCCGTGGGGGTTGTAGATCTTGATGGTTGGGAACAGCGAGTCCATACCGAACGTGCGCGCCTCGTCGGGGATGATCGGTACCACGTGGGCACCGAACTCCTTGTCACGCAGCAGGTCCTTCAGCAGCCGCACCCACGCCATGGTGGTGGCGATCTGCTGGTGACCGGATCCCTTCTTGACCGAGGCGTACGCCTTGTCGTCGGGGAGCTTGAGTGCCTGCGGCTTGTTGCGACGCTCCGGGACAGGGCCGCCGAGGGCCCGGCGACGATCCAGCGCGTAGGCGATACGCGGGTCGGACTCGTCGGGGCGGATGTACGGCGGAAGGTAGGGGTTCTCCTCGAGCTGGGCGTCCGTGACGGGCATGTCGAGCCGATCGCGGAACTGCTTCAGATCATCCAGCGCCATCTTCTTCATCTGGTGCGTGGCGTTGCGGCCGGCGAAGTGCTGCCCGAGGAAGTAGCCCTTGATGGTGTGGGCGAGGATCACGGTCGGGGCACCGGTGAACTTGGTGGCCGCGTCGTAGGCCGCATACACCTTCTGGTAGTCGTGTCCGCCGCGGGTGAGGTTCCAGATGCGATCGTTGTCCCAGTCCTCCACCATCGCCGCGGTACGCGGGTCGCGCCCGAAGAAGTGGTCGCGGACGTACCCGCCGTCGTTGGCCTTGAAGGTCTGGTAGTCGCCGTCGGAGGTGCTGTTCATCAGGTTGACCAGCGCGCCGTCCTTGTCGGCGGCCAGCAGCGGATCCCAGCCGTGACCCCACACGACCTTGATCACGTTCCAGCCCGCACCACGGAAGAACGACTCCAACTCCTGCATGATCTTGCCGTTGCCGCGCACCGGGCCATCCAGGCGCTGCAGGTTGCAGTTGATGACGAAGGTGAGGTTGTCCAACTCCTCGTAGGCCGCCGTCTGGAGCGCGCCGCGGCTCTCCACCTCGTCCATCTCGCCGTCGCCGAGGAACGCCCAGACGTGCTGCTGGCTGGTGTCCTTCAGGCCACGGTTGTGGAGGTACTTGTTGAACTGCGCCTGCCAGATCGCGTTGATGGGGCCGATCCCCATCGACACGGTCGGGAACTCCCAGAAGTTCGGCATCTGCCGCGGGTGCGGGTAGCTGGGGAGCGCCCGGATCTGCCCGTCGACGATGTGGCTCTTCTCCTGGCGGAACCCGTCCATGTCCGCCTCCTGCAGGCGGCCCTCCAGGAAGGCGCGGGCGTACATGCCCGGGCTGGCGTGCCCCTGGAAGAACACCTGGTCGCCACCGCCGGGATGATCCTTCCCGCGGAAGAAGTGGTTCATGCCCACCTCGTAGAGCGTGGCGGAGGAGGCGAACGTCGAGATGTGCCCACCGACGCCGACACCGGGACGCTGCGCGCGGTGCACCATGACGGCGGAGTTCCACCGGAGCAGCCGCCGGAACTTCCGCTCCAGGTCCTTGTCTCCGGGATACCAGGGTTCCGCTTCCGCGGGGATGGTGTTGACGTAATCGGTGGCCGTGAGCGAGGGGACGCCGAGGTGCCGCTCACGCGAACGCTCGAGCAGTTTGAGCATGATGTATCGCGCCCGGTTCCGGCCCTGCTCATCGATCATGCCGTCGAGGGATTCCAGCCACTCCGCTGTTTCCTCCGCGTCGATGTCGGGCAGGTTGGTAGGCAGGCCGTTGAGGATGGGGCCCGCGTTGTCGCGAGGTGCCACTGATGTGTCCTTTCTCACAGCGGACGACGGCGGGTCAATGGTCCCCGCCGGGACTCTTTGCCACCCTATCTCTCCGAACCGAGAGATTCACGATGAGATGGTTCGGCCAGCCAGGCCCGCAGCCGGGGCAGTTCCCAGCAGGTCAGAATGCGCTCGGCCGGGATCCCCGCGGCGTCCGCCGCGGCCGCCCCGTACTCGCTGAACCCGAGCTGGCCGGGGGCATGCGCGTCAGTGTCGATGCTGAACACGCATCCCAGGTCGCGGGCCAGCGCGAGCAGATCGGCGGGTGGGTCACGTCGCTCGGGTCGGCTATTGATCTCCACGGCGACACCGAAGGTGCGGCACGCCTCGAATACGACTTCCGCGTCGAAGGCGCTCGGGGGGCGCGTTCCGCGGTCCCCCGCCACCAGCCGGCCCGTGACATGCCCGAGGATGTCGGTGCGCGGATGCGCGATCGCCGCGACCAGCCGCTTCGTCATGGCCTCGGCGGGCAGGGCGAGCTTGCTGTGCACGCTGGCAACCACCACATCCAGCCGGCCCAAGGTGTCGGCGTCCCCGTCGAGCCCCCCATCGTCGAGGATGTCGACCTCGGCACCGGCGAGAACCGTGAACCCCGGCAATGCCTCATTGAGCGCCGCAATCTCGTCGAGTTGGGCCAGCCTGCGCGTCCGGTCGAGGCCACGGGCGATCCGCAGCCGCGGACTGTGATCGGTGACGGCGAGGTAGCTGCGGCCCAGACGCAACGCCTCCAGCGCCATCTCGGTGAGCGAACTCGAGCCGTCCGACCAGTCGGTGTGGGAGTGGAGGTCACCTCGCAAGGCATCCAGGACGTCGTTGCTCGGCGCGAGCGGCCCGTCAGCGTTCTGCAGTTCGGCGAGGTAGTCCGGCACCAGCCCGTCATGGGACTGGGCGATCACCCGGGTCGTGGTGGCGCCGACCCCAGGAAGGGACGACCACGCCCTGCGGGCATCCAGGTCGGCACGCTGCGGCGCGTCGAGACCGCCCAACAGTTCGGCCACCCGGCGAAACGCCTGGGCGCGCCGCGTCTGCCCGCCGCGCCGCTCCAACAGGCGCGCGATCTCCCGCAGATCGACCACCGGATCTCGTCTCGACACGGGCTCATCGTCGCACGAGCGCCGCAGCCTCTCGCACGCGGGTAGTGTTCTGCCCTTGAAGGAGGGCGCATGCGCGATCAGGTGCGAGAGTGGATGCCGACCGGCCGGGCGCGCGCTGCCATGTCCAAGAGGCTGGCCGCGGCCGCCGCGTCGATGACGACGGCCGCCCTGGCGCAGATCACGGCGCACTACCCCTGGTTCGGCGATCTGGACGCGAACAACCGCGCGTCCGTCACCCTGGTCGTGCGGGCTGGGGTCGACGGTTTCCTGGATTGGTTCCGGGGCGGGGCCGGCGACGTGGAACAACCCAACATCTTCGCCTCGGCACCCCGGTCGCTGATGCGCCAACTCACCCTGCAGCAGACCGTCGACCTGATCCGCACGACCGTGGAGACGGTCGAGGAGCAGATCACCTCCCAGCTGCCCCGATCCGACCGCCCCACCCTGACCATGGCGGTCCTGCAGTACAGCCGCGAGATCGCCTTCGACGCCGCTGAGGTGTACGCCCGCGCCGCCGAGACCCGGGGCGCCTGGGACGCCCGGCTCGAGGCTCTCGTGATGGACGCGGTGGTGCGCGGAGACGCCGACGAGTCGGTCGTGTCGCGGGCCTCGACGCTCGGCTGGCACTCGCCCCGCGGTCTGACGGTCATCCTCGGCGATCTTCCCGCCCGGGACGCCTCACTGCGTGACCTGCGCGGCGCCGCCGCCCGCCGCGGGCTCGACATCCTGGCGGCCGGACAGGGACCGCGCCTGGTCGTCCTGCTAGGCGGGGACTTCACGACGGAGGAGGAGGCGCTCGCGCACGCGTCCGACCTGACCCCCTACTTCGGCGATGGTCCGGTCGTCGTCGGCACCGTGGTGCCGGATCTGGTCGAGGCCGTCGTGAGCGCCCGCGCGGCCACCTCGGGTCGCCGCGCGGCGTCGGCGTGGGTCGATGCCCCCCGACCGGTGTCGGCCCGCGCGCTGTTGCCGGAACGCGCCCTGGCCGGTGACGGTCACGCCCGGCGCGAGCTTGCCCATGACATCTATCTTCCGCTGGCCCAGCACACCGGTGACCTGATGCGCACCCTGGACGCGTACTGGGCCACCGGCACCTCCATCGAGGCGACCGCGCGCCGCTTGTTCATCCACGCCAACACCGTCCGCTACCGGCTCGGCCGCGTGGAAGACCTCACCGGCTACGCGCCATCGGATCCCCGAGGCGGCTACGTGCTTCGCCTGGCAGGCACGCTGGGGCGGCTCCTCACCGAGGCGTAGCCACTGGAGGATTCCCACAAACCCCGTCGGGAAAGACTGTGTGTCCCTCGTCATGGAGAGACCTTCCCGCCCGAGAAGATGGTCCTCGTGCTTGCGATCGTCGCGCCCGGACAGGGCGCCCAGACCCCCGGATTCCTCGCCCCTTGGCTCACCGGCCCCGCCGTCGATACCGTGACGGCCTTCTCCGAGGCCGCGGGCATCGACCTGGCGTACTACGGGACCGACGCCGACGCGGAGGCCATCCGGGACACCGCGATCGCCCAGCCCCTCCTGGTGGCAGCGGGTCTGGTGGCCGCCCAGGCGCTCACCGGCGACTCAACGGTGCCGTTCCGCGGCGCGGACATCGCCGCGGGGCACAGTGTCGGCGAGATCACGGCGGCCGCCGGTGTCGGCGTGATCAGCCCGCGAGACGCCGTGTCGCTGGTCCGCGAGCGCGCGCTGGGCATGGCGGAGGCATCCGCGCTGCGTCCCACGACCATGGCTGCAGTCGTCCGCGGCGATGCCGCCGCGGTCGTGGCAGCCATCGAGGCGCTGGGAGCGACCGCGGCGAACCACAACGGATCCGGCCAGATCGTCGCTGCCGGGACCGCGGAGCAGATCGCCGAACTGAAGGCCAACCCGCCATCCGGCAGCCGCGTCGTCCCGCTGTCGGTCGCCGGCGCCTTCCACACCTCCCACATGGAACCCGGACGTGTCCGCCTGGCAGCGGCCGCAGCCTCCCTGCGGGCCACCGATCCGGCGCTGACCCTGCTCAGCAACGCCGATGGGGCCGTCGTGGCCCACGGGGCGGACTATCTGGCGCGCCTGGTGAACCAGGTCACCTCGCCGGTCCGATGGGATCTCTGCATGGCGACGATGGCCGCCCTGGGCGTGACGGGGATCCTCGAATTGCCGCCGTCCGGGACCCTGACCGGCATCGCCAAGCGGAACCTGGCCGGTGTCGCCTTGTTCAATCTCAACACACCCGATCAGCTCGATGACGCCCGCGCCTTCGTGGCCGAGCATGCGTCGACGTCCAGCCAGGAGGCCTGAGAACGTGCCCATCACTGCCAGCAAGGGATCGCCGTACGCGCGGGTCGAGGGGCTGGGCGCCGCGGTCCCGAGTCGCGTCGTCGACAACGCCGAGATGTGCACCTACATCGACTCTTCTGACGAGTGGATCCAGCAGCGCACCGGCATCGTGGAGCGCCGTTGGGTGGCTGAGGGGGAAGATGTTCGTTCCCTGTCCTTGGCGGCCGCCCGCCAAGCCATCGAACGTGCCGGCCTGACCGCGGCCGACATCGACGCCGTCATCATCTCGACGGTCAGCCACCTGGTGCAGACG
>NZ_DAIOIA010000143.1:0-7160 GCF_036744435.1 Propioniciclava sp.
CGACGCGTTTAGCCTCAGTCCTCGGCGACAGAAACCCCAGTCCTCGGCGGACCTAGCCTCAGTCCTCGGCGGACCTAGCCTCAGTCCTCGGCGGGAGGTGGGGCGAAGGGTGCCGGCGGGGGAAAGGTGGGGATGTCGGCCTCGTCGCGCCACTGCCACAGTGATCCCGGACGTCCGCGACCCAGGACGACCTTGCGGTCGCTGACCTGCAGCCCCGCGATCGCCGCCAACCGTCGGTTCAGGTTTCCGCGGTCGGGCGCCGCCCCGGTCAGGGAGTGGGTGATCGCCACCGCGGTCGACACCGGGAACGCCGGACCCGTGAGGGCCCGCGTGAACGCCTCGTTGCGCCATAGCCGATCCACCAGCAGCGGACGCCCGAAGTCGATCATCTGATTGTGGTCGAAGGCCAGCGGCGGGACGTCGTCGAAGGTGTGCCACTCCACCCCCGGGGCCGCCTCGCCGTCCTCGGCGACGGCCCACAGCACCACCGACAGGGTCGCTCCGCGCGGGTCACGCGCGGGCTCGTCGAACACGGTGAGCTGACCCTGATCCCGCAACGACAGCCCGAGTTTGCGGGCGACGGCGCGCACCGCGGCATCGGCGAGACGCTCCCCCTCCCAGAGGGTCACGCCGGGCAGCGCCAGGCGTCCCGCGTAGGGGTCGACCTCGCGCCGGGCGACGGCGAACTCGACGGTGCGGGTCGCGGCGTTGAATCGAAGCGTCAGGGCGTCGACCGAAACGTTGGATGTCGGTGGGCGTTCCATGGCGTCCTTGCTGTGAACGGGGTTGGCCCAGCCCACCCTAGCCCGGCGTCTCGCTGCGCGTGGTCAATGCCGGCCCCACTGGATGGACGGCCGATAGGCTGGGCGAAACGGAAAGGTGGACTTCCCATGTCGCTGTTCTCTGGGGTAGAGCAGGCCCCGCCGGACGCCATCCTCGGGCTGACCGAGCAGTTCAAGGCCGACACCAACCCGAAGAAGGTGAACTTGGGCGTCGGCGTCTACCAGGACGCCTCCGGCAAGCTTCCGCTCCTGGCGTGCGTCGAGACCGCCGAGCAGCGCATGGCGGCCTCGCCGAAGGCGAAGGGTTACCTGGCCATCGACGGACTCCCCACCTACGACACCGAGGTAAAGGAACTGGTCTTCGGGGCGGGTTTCCCGCTGCTGGAGCAGGGCCGCGTCATCACGGCGCAGGCTCTTGGCGGCACGGGTGCGCTCAAGCTGGGCGCCGACCTGCTGCGGCAGGTGTCCCCGGACGCCACGGTCCTCATCTCCAACCCGAGCTGGGAGAACCACCAGGCGCTGTTCACCCGCGCCGGGTTCACCGTCGAGAAGTACCGCTACTACGACGCCGAGGCCAAGGGCGTCGACCTGGACGGCATGATCGCCGACCTGCGGGCGGCGGCGCCCGGCACCATCGTCGTGCTGCATGCCTGCTGTCACAACCCGACCGGTTACGATCTGGCGCCCGCCGACTGGCAGCGCGTGATCGAGGCCGTCGTCGAGGGCCGCCTGACCGCATTCCTCGACATGGCCTATCAGGGTTTCAGCCAGGGCATCGAGGAAGATGGTGCCGTCGTCCGAGCGTTCGCCGAGCGGGTCGATTCGTTCCTGGTGTCCACCTCGTTCAGCAAGAGCTTCTCGCTGTACGGCGAGCGCGTGGGGGCGCTGTCGGTGGTGTGCGCGGACGCCGCAGAAGCTGCCCGCGTCCTCTCGCAGCTCAAGATCGTGATCCGCACCAACTACTCCAACCCGCCCACCCATGGTGCCGCCATCGTGGAGACGGTGCTCGGCGATCCTGAGCTGCGCGCCCAGTGGGTCGCGGAGCTGGGGCAGATGCGGGACCGGATCAAGCAGATGCGCACCGCCCTGGTCGCAGGGCTGGTGGCCGCGGGCGTCGAGGGCCGGGAGTACATCACCGATCAGGTCGGCATGTTCAGCTTCTCGGGACTCACCAAAGAGCAGATGCACCGTCTGCGTGCCGAGTTCGCCGTCTACGGCACCGACACCGGCCGGATCTGCGTGGCGGCCCTGAACGACGACAACATCGCCTACGTCAGCGAGTCCATCGCCGCCGTCCTGCAGGACTGACCTGGCCGTCCTGGTTCCGGGGTCTCTGGAACCAGGACGGCTGGTGCTGCCCGCAGTGTCCCCGCGCCGGATGCGTCGGTCAGTCCCCGATGCCAGGGGCCTGGGGAAAGTCCGCGACGGCGAACCGGAAGGCCGACACGATCAGGTCGGCGGCGTGCGCGTCGGTGAAGGACGCAGTGTTGATCGTCAGGTCGAACAGCTCCGATTGGGTCGGGTCCCAGCGGTACAGCCGACGTGCCAGATCCGCCCGGACGCGGTCCTCGCGCTCCTGCCGCCGGCGTGCCTGATCGAGCGGGATCCCGGACTTGGCGGACGCGTATGCCACCCGAGCCTCCACCGGACCGGTGAGCTTCACGTGCAGCGCCTGGGGTTCGCGGTGCAGGATCTTCGTCGCGTTGCGGCCCACGATCACGGCCCCCTCGGCGGCGAGCCACAGCAGAGATTCGGTGTTCTCCGACACGATCTCGTGATCGGTGCGTGAGGCGAGATCCCACACCAGGTCCGTGTCGGTCGGCATGGGCGTGAACGACCGCAGGAAGCGTTCGAAGAAGTTCGCCTCCACCGCATCGCGTTGCGCGGCCGCCTCGAAGGTCTCCGAGCTGACCGACTGGCCGATGAACGGGACGCCGAGCAGCCGCGCCACCCGCTTGCCGATGGCTTCGGCGCCCGCGCCGTACTCCTCGTAGATCGTCACGAGGGGGACGTCGAGGATCGGCCGGGGAGCCCCAGCCCCGGCGCAGGCGGCGGGATGGAGCTGGTAGCGGGCGGCGTCCCCCTCGCCGTGGCGGGTGATGACGCCCATCGACTCGAAGGTCGCCAGCGCGTGCGCCACTCCCTCGGCGGTCAACCCCGGGTCGGACGCGGTGGCGTCGGCGACGATGTCGGTGCCGCGGACCGCGTCGGGGCGCTCAGCCAGGCACACTAAGACGGCGCGCCGGACAGGAGTCATGCGTTCGCCGCGCACACGCAGCCGCTGGCCGGTGTCGCTGATGAGTCGGTCGACGTCCATGCCTCAGGCTAGCCCGAGAAACTCCTCCAGCGTCAACGAGGGGTCGGGGGCGAACGCGGCACTCACCTCGGTGCCCACCCAGCGCAGGTGCCACGACTCCCACGCGTAGCCGGTGATCGTCGTCTTGTCCTGCGGGTAGCGAACGATGAAGCCGTGCGTCGTCGCGTGAGCGGCCAACCATGCGGCCTGCGGCGTCCGGGCGAAAGCGGAGCCCCGGTTGCTGCCGTCCCAGGCGTCCAGCGACAGGCCGGTCTGATGCTCGGACGCGCCCGGCTCGGCGTAGTAGCGGCGGGCGGTCTCTTCAGGGTAGGTGCGCAGCGCGCGCTCGAAGCTGGCCTTCTGGGTGGCATAGCTGCGGTAGCCCGAGCGCAGGCTCAGCGCGAGCCCGTCGGCCTGGGCGGCGGCGGCGAGGGCGGTGAACCCCGCGGCGGCGTCGGGGTGCAGGCCGTTGGGGCGCTCGGCCCAGGCGGGCACGTAGGCGGCGGAGACGCGATGGGCGGGGCTGACGACGATGATCCCGTCGACCTCGTAGGGGACGGCCAGTCCCTCGCCGCTCCGCTCGTCTGGTGGGGGAGTGGCAGGGGTCTTCGTGGACGCCTCGGGCGTCGGGCTGGGGGTCGGCTCCGCGGTGGCGGCGGTGGCGGACGCGTCGGGGGTGGTGGCGGGGGTCGGGGTGCTGGTGCAGCCTGCGAGCAGCAGCGCACCCCCGCCCGCCAGGAATGCTCGCCGTTTCACCGGGGCAAGTGTACGGGCGCCGGGTTTACTACTCATTGTCGTAGTAATGTCGAGGGCATGACCGACCTCGTTGATCGCCCTGCGGACGCCGCCCGACCTGGCCACCCCGGCGGCCACCCGGGAGCCCGCGGCGGACATCCTGGCGGGCATCCCGGGGGTGGGCATCCGCATTCGGCGCCGTCGCGGCGCCACCTCGACTTCAACTCCGCGCCCTTCATCGCCATTTGGGAGACGACGCAGGCGTGCGATCTGGCCTGTAAGCACTGCCGGGCCAGCGCCCAGCCGCTGCGCGACGATCGCGAGCTCACCACCGCCGAGGCGAAGGCGATGATGAAGCGGCTGCGCGAGTTCGGGCCCATCGTGTTCGTGTTCTCCGGGGGCGACTGCTTCAAGCGTCCCGACATCGTCGAACTGGTCGAGTACGGGGCCAAGCTGGGCATGCGGATGGGCATCACGCCCGCCACCACCTCGCTGGCCACCAAGGAGTTGCTGATCCAGCTCCGTGACGTCGGCCTGACGCGGGTGGCGATCTCCTTGGATGGTTCCAACGCCGCGATCCACGACGAGTTCCGCCAGGTCAAGGGGTCCTTCGACCACGGGCTGCGAGTCCTGCGGGAGGCCCAGGAGGTGGGCCTGTCGACGCAGGTCAACACGGTGATCCGCAAGGCGAACATCGACGACATGCACGCCATGACCGAGCTGATGACGACGCTCGGCGTCGTGTTCTGGGAGGTGTTCTTCCTCGTTCCGATGGGTCGGGCCAAGGCCGAGGACGTGGCGTCGGCCGACGAGTTCGAGGACGTGTTCCACCAGCTCTACGATCTGTCCAAGACGGCTCCCTTCGACATCAAGGCGACCGCGGCCCCGCAGTATTCGCGGGTCGTGATGCAGCGCAAGCGCGCGGAGGTGCGCGAGGGCGCCGACGAGGATGTCACCGAGGTGATGACCCGGGGCATGCACTACTCGCAGTCCGACGGCATCGGGCGGGCCCGCAACGTCAACGATGGCGACGGCTTCGTCTTCATCTCTCACGTCGGCGACGTGTACCCCTCCGGCTTCCTGCCGGTGTCCGCGGGCAACATCCGCGACGATGACATCATCGAGATCTACCGCAACTCGCCCGTGTTCCAGGCGCTGCGGGACCGCACTCAGCTCAAGGGCAAGTGCGGGGTGTGCGGCTACCGGGACGCCTGCGGTGGTTCCCGGGCCCGCGCCTACGCCATGACGGGCGACTATCTGGCGGAGGAGCCGTTCTGCGCGCACGTTCCCAAGCGGGAGCCGCTGATCCCCAGCCCCAAGCCGCGCACGGTGCTGCCTTTGAACCCCGTGCAGCACTGACGGCCAGGTCGCGCCTCAGTCCTCGACACTCTGGGCCTCAGTCCTCGGCGCGCGGAGGGTCAGTCCTCGGCGGGTTGAAGCTCAGTCCTCGGCGAGTCAGGGACGCGTGGTCGCTTGGGCCGGGACGCGATCGCAGGGGGGCGGTAAGGGCGCCTGCGGGACGGGCGTGCCGAGGATCGCGTTGAGGATGCCGACGAGCCGGTCGGCAGGCATGACCCCGTCGCTGCCGACCCGACGACCTTCGAAGTAGCTGTTGCGGCCCTCGTGCACGACAGGACCACCGTCGTAGATCGTGACCCGGCCGTCCTTCATGGCGCGATGCCACGGCGAACTCGGGGTGAAGGGCCAGCGCCCGGGGAAGACGAGCGGCCCGAGCAGGCGAAGCCGGTCGCGACCACCGCGAATGTCCCAGAAGTGCTGCAGGTGGTCGAAGCCCGGGTCGGCGTTGAACACGCCCCCGATGGAGACCGCGCTCACCGGGACGCCCAGCAGCGACAGCATGGACGCCGCCCCGACCGCCATCTGGCCGCCCCCGCTGAACCCGACCAGCGTCACGGGGACGCGACTGCCCGGCACGTAACCGTGCTGCCGCAACGCGTCCCAGATCGCGAGCGCCAGCCCAGCGTTGAAGGTGGGACCGTAGCGGGGGTCGGCCGAGACCAGCACCTGGAGCACGTTGCGCAGATTGATCAGGTACGGGGCCAGGCTTTCGCGACGGACGCGGCGGCGCTTGTTGAGCCACGTCCACAGGCCTGAGGTGGCTCGCTGCAGCAGGCTGAGGTCGTTGGCGGCGTACGGGAACACACCGGCGATGACGCGGACGCGCGGCAGGTCGTGCTCGACCCGATGCCACACCGCCTGCTCCCGCATCGAGATGCCCTCGCCGTCGACGACCCCGATCCCGGACAGGTAGACCACGTACCGGTCCGGCTGCTCCCCGGCGACCGTTAGCTGACGTGAGGCCGCCGCATCGCCAGGCGCGTCCGCGGATGTCAGCGCCAGGGTCCGACGGGCCTGCACGGCCCCCTGAGAGGACCACCAGCGCAGCGACTCCAGCGGGGCGAGCAGCGCGAACACGACCAGGAGGGCGACCAGGGCACCCAGCAACCACCAGATCATGCGCGTCCCCCGGCGGCGGGCTCGGGATCGCCGTGGCCGGGTGCCGAGGCGGCGACCGGCACGAAGGGCCCGCCGGTGAGGATGTTCGCCCCCGTCACGATGACCGGCTCGCCCGTGGCCAGCGTCCACAGCCGTGACGACACCCAGCCCAGTGGCGCGGCCAGCAGCCGGGCCAGCAACTGCATCAGTAGCCAGCCCGACAAGGCGATCAGCAGTGCCAGCCAGCCGGGCAACGCGTAGGCCGCGCCCAGCAGCACGAACAAGACCAGAAACGACCACAGTTCGAGCACCCGGGCGATCCCCAGGCCGACGAACGGCAGGAACGTGAGTGCGTTGAACACGTGCGGGGCCAGGGACAGCAGGAACACCGTCAGGATCGTCATCAGGGGGAGGGGACGCCGCGTCACGGCCAGCGCGACCCCCCACGTCACCAGCGCCTCCATGAGCCGCAGCCCGATGAGCAGGGCCAGCGCCAGCCCGCCGGAGACGACCGCCCGGACGCCGCGCACCCGGTTGAGGAACAACACTCCGCTCTGTCCGACGCCGATCGACAGCAACGCCAAGGCGGCCACCCCGACCGAGGACCAGAACAGGTCCACGCTGCCGAGGTGGCCGGGCAGGTCGGCGTCCTGACGCAGGACGTCGCCCACCAACTGCAATGACGCGATCAACGCGCCCCAGATGTCGGGGAACACGCCCCTATCGTCGCACCTCGCGAGGACAGGTCAGGGCGCCGTCTTGGGTGACGCACAGCGTGCACACAGGAACCGCCTCAACCCTGGCTGCATGACGCAGACCACCGCTCCCGCCGACATCCGCGCGGATCACCCCGCGCCGGTCCGGCCCCCGGCCGGTGAGCCGAGCCGGCT
>NZ_DAIOIA010000144.1:0-7135 GCF_036744435.1 Propioniciclava sp.
GGAGGAGGTGCTGTAGATGATCGCCGAAGCGCAGTGGGAGAGCGACCTGCTCGACTGGCTGGGGGAGGTCGGCTGGACGCACAACACAGGCAGTGAGGTGGAGTCTCAGCGGGCGTCGCTGGGTGAGCTGGTGCTGCGCGAGGACTTCCTCGCCGCGCTGCGGCGTCTCAACCCGGGCGTGCCGGACCAGTTCTTGCAGCAGGCGGCGTCGGATCTGTTGCAGCCCAAGTCGCAGGATCCGATCAGCGAGAACAAGGCGTTTCACGATCTGCTCGCCCACGGCTACCGGGGGGTGACGTACACCGACCCGGCCGGGCTGGAGCAGACACCGACCCTGCGCCTGCTGGGTGAAGAGGTGCTGCAGAACCAGTGGCGGGCGGTGCAGCAGGTCCGGATCCAGGAGAAGGGGTTCAGCCGACGCTTCGACGTCGTGCTGTACGTCAACGGGCTGCCGCTGGCCGTCGTGGAACTCAAACAGGCCGGGCATAAGGGCGCCACCATCGCCAAAGCTCACAGCCAACTCGGCACCTACCTGCACGAGTTCGGGATGGCGTTCCGCACCGTCGTCGCGACCGTCATCAGCGACGGCCTGTCGGCGCAGTACGGCACCCCCTTCACCCCGCTCAACCACTACTCCCCGTGGACGGTCGACGAACAGGGCGTCCCCGTCGAGACGGGTCCGGACGCTACCGAACTCGACATCCTCGCCCACGGGCTCTTCGAACCGGCGCGGTTCCTCGATCTGGTCGTCCACTTCACGGCCTTCGACGAAACCGACACCGGCCTCATCAAGCGGATCGCGAAGCCCCACCAGTACTTCGCCGTTCGCAAAGCCGTCGACAGCACCGTGCGCGCCGTCGACTCCCACGGTAAGGCGGGCGTGGTCTGGCATACCCAAGGTTCCGGCAAGTCCATGGAGATGGAGCTGTACGCCAACCTCGTCATGACGCACCCTCGGCTGCTCAACCCCACCCTGGTCGTCATCACCGACCGCACCGAACTCGACGGCCAGCTCTACGAGACCTTCGCGCGCTCCACACTGCTCGCCGAATCGCCGCTCCAGGTGCGCCGCCGCAGCGAACTGCGCGATCAGCTCAGCAACCGCGCCAGCGGGGGCATCCTGTTCACCACGCTGCAGAAGTTCGGGCGCACCAGCGACGAACGCGACGCCGGGGATGAGCACCCGCTGCTGTCGGACCGCCGCAACATCATCGTCATCGTCGACGAAGCACACCGCAGCCACTACGACGACCTCGACGGCTACGCCCGGCACCTCAAAGACGCGCTGCCGAACGCCACCCTCATCGCCTTCACCGGAACCCCGATCAGCGCGGCCGACCACAACACCCGCGCCGTGTTCGGCGACTACATCGACATCTACGACCTCACACGCGCCGTCGAGGACGGGGCGACGGTGCCCGTCGTCTTCGAGCAGCGACTCATCCAGATCAGCCTCGCCGACGGCTTCACCCCCGCCGACCTCGACCGCATCGCCGACGAACAATCCCGCGACCTTGACCTGGCCGAACGGCAGCGCATCGAACAATCCGTCGCGGTCATCAACGCCATCTACGGCGCCCCCGAACGCCTCGCTGCCCTCGCCGGAGACATCGTCGAGCATTGGGAGGACCGCCGGGAACGCATGGACGAATCCCTCCAGCCGACCGACAGTGAGGCGACGCCGCACGGCAAAGCGTTGATCGTGTGCGCCACCCGCGAGATCTGCGCTCGTCTCTACGACCAGATCGTCGCGTCGCGCCCCGACTGGCACTCACCTGACCTCGACAAGGGAACCATCAAGGTCGTCTACTCGGGCAACGCATCCGACGAACCCCCCATCCGCGACCATGTGCGCCGCGAATCGGAGAACCGAGTCATCAAGAACCGGCTCAAAGACATCGAAGATCCGCTCGAACTTGTGATCGTCAAAGACATGATGCTCACCGGATTTGACGCGCCCCCGCTGCACACCCTCTACCTCGACCGCCCCCTCAAGGGCGCTCTGCTCATGCAGACCCTCGCGCGGGTCAACCGCACCTTCCGCGGCAAGCGCGACGGGTTGCTGGTCGCCTACGCGCCCCTCGCCGACAACCTGCGCGACGCCCTGGCCGAATACACCGCCACCGACCAGGCGAAGAAACCCGTCGGGCAGACCACCGACGAGGTGGCCACCACTGGCGTCGACCTCGTCAAGGCGCTCCGTGCACTGCTGCGCGGCTTCGACTGGCGCAGGGTCATGGCCTCAACCGACCCGAAGCGAGCCCGCAAAGCCGTCGGGGGAGCCGTCGAATACCTGCGCTCTCCCCACACTCCCGGCAACCAGGTGGCCGAGGGTGCCCTCACGGTGGGGGATCGTTACCGGATGCTCTCGGCGCAACTGGGACGCGTCTGGGCGATGGCGTCCGGAGCCGACGCCTTGGCCGCGCTCCGTGACGAGGTGCGCTTCTACGAAGAGGTGCGCGTCTGGATGGCGAAGTACGACGCCAAGGAACGCGAAGCGAACGGTCAGCCGATCCCCGAGGAGATCCTGCGCGCGCTACGCGGCGTCGTGGCGGACGCCACCGCGGTCGGCGACATCACCGACATCTACGCTGCGGCGGGGATCCCGCGCCCCAGCATCCAGGCGCTCACCCCCGAGATGCTTGCAGGCTTCCAACGAGCCGAACACCCCCACCTCGCGATCGAGGTGCTGCGTGACCTGCTGGTGGCAGAGTCGCGCCAGGCCACGACCGGCAACGTGGTGCGTCAGAAGGCGTTCAGTGAACGCATCGCAGAACTGATGAACCGCTACACCAACCAACAACTCACCTCCGCTGAAGTCATCGCCGAACTGGCGCGTCTGGCCCAGGAAGTGGCCGATGAGGCTGACCGCGGGCAACGGTTCACCCCGCCGCTGGGGGCTCACGAACTAGCCTTCTACGACGCCGTCAGCCAAAACGACTCGGCCGTTCTGCTGCAAGGCGACGACATGCTCGCCCAGATTGCCCGCGAACTCGTGGGCGTGATGCAGCGCGATGTTCGCACCGACTGGACGCGCCGCCCCGACGTCCAAGCCAAGCTCCGCTCCGAGGTGAAACGGCTGCTGCGCCGCTACAAGTACCCGCCCGACAGGCAGCCCGGTGCCGTCACGCTGGTGCTGGAACAGATGGAAGTGCTCGCCAACGCGATTTCACCGGAGGTGTAAGGCATGGCCTTTCCGGCTTTCCTCGATACCTGCGTCCTGTTTGGCCAGCAGGTGACAGACCTCCTGCTCCACCTCGCCCTCCGGGGCTGCTTCGTGCCCTACTGGTCGCACGATGTCCTGGATGAGATGGAGCGCAACGTGTCGGGAAAGGGCCGAACAACGGCCGATGCCGTCCACAGTCGGCGGGCGCGGATGGAGGCGGCATTCCCCGAGGCGATGGTGAGTGGCTACGAGGCGCTGATCGGAGACATGACGAACCACCCGGGCGACCGGCATGTGCTGGCCGCGTGCGTACGGAGTTCAGCCCACACCCTCGTTACGTTCAACCTCAAAGACTTCCCGGCGGCGGCCCTGAGCCCCTACGACATCGAGGCCAAACACCCTGATGCCTTCGTGCTCGACCAATTGGACCTTCACCCGCTGTGGTCGCGGGCCGCCGTTGAGGCGATGCTGCGCAAGAACCGACTCCCACCACACGATGTCGGCGCCCTTGCGGAGCGGCTTCGTGCAGCGGGCCTGCCGGGATCGGCTCAGGTCATCGAGACCTGGATCTAGCGAATCCCCTCCGCTGAACCGCTGGTGGCCTCGTACAGGTCGTGTTCCAGCGCAATGTCGACCATCTCCGCCAATGCCTGGCGACGAATGGCGGCTCGCCGACGCTGATAGTCGAGCAGATCACCCAGGCGGACCTTGCGATGGCGGCCCACCTTGGTGCAGGGGATCTCGCCTTGATCGATGAACTTGATCAGCGTGGGCCGTGAGATCCCCAGGAACTCGGCGGCCTCTTGGGTGGTGAGTTGCTTCTCGATGGGGGCGACGGTGACGGCTCGCCCTTCGGCGATGTTGATCGCCGCGAACACGAGTACACGGTAAAGCTCATCGGGCAGATCAATGGAGTGTTCGCCGTCGCGGGAGACCAGGCGAGCCTTCGATTCCGGCACGTCGAGACCTCGGCTCCGCAGGGCCTCGACGAAGTCGATGACATCGGCCGCAGGCTGGTCTTCGGGGCTGAAGGTTGCGGCGTCCTGCACGGCGGTGTTCATACCCCGAGTGTTCCGCATAAACGAAATATTCGCAAGGGTGTTGTGGGTGATGTGTGCTCTGCGGGGAGGATCGGCGTGAACTGCGCGTCGGATCTTGGGCGAGATGCCGGGGGCGGCGCGCCGCTGTCCGCGACGCGCCGCCCCCGGGTTCAGCGGTTCAGGCTGCTCAGGGAATCACCGAGATGGTGTGGCTGGTGGTGCCCTTGGTGGTGCCGTCGATCGGGTTGTCGATCACGCTGTCGACCTGGCCGGTCTTCGTGTTGATCGTCACGACCCGCACCGGGTTCGCCGCGTCGCCCAGGTCGTTGCCCAGGTAGGAGACGACGGTGTTGCCGTTGATGGTGTCCTTGCGGCTGGTGAAGGAGCCGGTGTGCCCCGAGGCGACGATCTTGACGTTCGGGTAGGCGGAGACGACCTGGTCGTACAGGTACTTCGGGCTGGTGGCCCCGTAGCCGCCGTTGGATGTCGAGATCGTGGCGTTGCCGTCCAGGTAGTGGTGCGTCTGGATGATCACGTTGTGCTGCGGGTGGGACGCCACGACCTGCTTGGCCCAATCCACGACGCCCTGGCGCGGCCACAGTTCCAGCGTCATCACCAGCCAGTCGGTGTCGTTGGCGGTGAAGGTCGTCCACACGTTGTCGGGCTTGCCGCTCTCGTAGGTTCCGCCGACGTTCTTCAGCGCCGACACCGGGTAGGCGGCCTTGAACTCGTCGGTGTCGCGCACCAGCGTCCAGGACTTGCAGTTGGAGGCCCCCAGCCGGGTCGCGCACTCGGGGTTGTTGGCGTACGCGGAGCCGCCGTAGCCGGTGGATCCAGCGACGCCGTCCCAGCCCACGGCGCGGGTGTCGTGGTTGCCGATCGTGACGGCGAACGGGATGCCTGCGTCGGTGAGCACGTTGGTCGCGGCCTTGGCGCGGGTGTACTGGGCGGGCACCAGCCAGCCCCAGTTCGTGAGGTCGCCGGTCTGCAGGACGTAGCGCAGGTCCAGCGACTCCTTGTTCTTGGCCAGCCACTGCGTCCGGTTGGTGAACCGGCGATCGGTGTCGGTGAGGACCTCGGTCTGGGTGTCACCGATGATCGCGATGCTGAACGTGTCCGGGTTGTCGGTCGACGTGGACGGCTTCTCGTCGGGCGTGGCCACGGGGGTGGCGCTGGGTGCTACGGGTGAGGGGGTGGCCGTCGCGCTGGCGGCGGTGGTCGGCGTCGGGGTGGGTGTGGGGGTTGGTGTGGGGCTGGGCGTCACGCCCTGGACCTTGAGGTGGAACGCGACGCCTTGGTTGGTCCACCCGGCGGAGGTGAGGGTGGACAGTTCGCTGTCGGACCAGGCGTTGCGGGTGGCCTGGCCGCGCGTCACGCGGTAGACGGGGGTGGTGCAGGAGGTCGGGGCGGTGGAGGCGTAGAAGCCGATGACGTCCTGCTTGGTGTAGCCGCGCGCCTCGGCGGCGGCGATGTCGGACGCGGTGGCGAGCCAGACGAAGTCCGCCGTCGCCGCGTTGTACAACCGGGCGACCGACGTGTACCCGCCGGAAGCCGACCAGGAGCCGTACCCGACGAGCCCCCGGTTCTCGGTGAAACCGTAGGCCGTCGCGCCGGCGACCTCATTCGACCACGGGCTGAGGAGTTGCGTGCCCGATTTCGGATTGACCGCCTGATAGACGGGCATCGTGAGTTCCCCGCACGTCGCCGCGTCGGCGTTGGCGGTCGACAAGCTCGTGAGCCCCCCGGTCGCCAGGACTGCCGCGACGGCGATCGCCGCCCATCGTCGTTCCAGTGTCTTCATGTTTGTCGTGCCTCCACCACCTGACCGGACCCAACGCCCGGAGTTGCTGGGAGATTATCAGCGTGCTCTCAGGAAACGCCGTTGTTTCTGAGAACCCTGAATCACAGGTTGAGAGACCTCAGGATATGTTTCGGATTCAATTATTCGACGCGAGAGTGAGCAGGCCATTCATATCGGTGTTTTCGACGAGGGCGTCCGCCAGTTCGTCGAGCATCTGTTCGCGGCGCGCGGCGAACCCGGGGGCCCCGGGGGTGGGACGCCAGTCCGACCCGACGGCCGCCGCGATCTCGGTGAGCCACGCGCGCCGGAAGCCGTCGTTCTCGAACGCGCCGTGCCAGATCGTGCCGAACGTGTTGCCCACCCGGACGCCGTCCAGGAACGGCTCGGCGTCGGCTTCGGTCGCGACGACCCCGTGGTGAATCTCGTAGCCGTGGACGGTTTCGCCGCGCCAGGCGCCGACGGGGCGTCCCAGGGTCTTCGCGGCGTGGAAGTCGACGCGCGTGGGCAGCAGCCCCAGGCCCGGAGAGGAGCCCGTGGTGGACTCGATGGGGTCCTCGATGATGCGGGCGAGCATCTGGTAACCGCCGCAGATCCCCAGGATGGGCGCCCCGGTGCGGGCGCGCTCGGCGAGCGGTTCGGCCAGTCCGCGGGAGCGCAGCCACTCCAGGTCCGCCAAGGTCGAGCGGCTGCCGGGCAGCACGACCACGTCGGCGCGGGCCAGGTCGTCGGGACGGTCGGCGATGAACACGTCGACGCCGGGTTCGGCGGCGAGGGCGTCCAGGTCGGTGGCATTGGAGATCCGCGGGAACCGGATCGCCGCCACCCGCAGCACGCCGCCCGCGCCGGGCGTCCGGGGCCAGCGGGCGAACGCGAGGGCGTCCTCGGAGTCGAGCCACACCTGATCCAGCCACGGCACGACGCCGAAGTTGCGCAGCCCGGTGCGGACGCTCAGTTCGTCCAGGCCGGGGGCGAGAACGGACTGATCCCCGCGGAACTTGTTGATCAGATAGCCGGCTAGTTGTGCTCGGTCGGCGTCGTCCAGGATCGCCCAGTGGCCGAAGATCGACGCCAGGACGCCGCCGCGGTCGATGTCGCCCACCAGCACCATCGGCAGGTCGAAACGCCTGG
>NZ_DAIOIA010000145.1:0-6948 GCF_036744435.1 Propioniciclava sp.
CCGACATCACCGGCCTGTCCGGCAGCTACATGGTGGTGGCGTTCGTGCTGCAGGGGATGTGGCTCAGCTGGGGGTTGGCGGCAGGCGACATCTCGATCCAGATCTGCGCGTCCGCCGTCGGCCTGCTGGCCGGAATCAACCTGGTGTTGTGGCTGGCCCGCGTGCGCGGGGTGTCCTTCGCCTCGGCTCCCGTGCCGGTCCCCGAGGACGCGGTCGTCTGATCCCGCCTCGCGGAAGCCGCCCGCGACAGGTCAGCTAGCACTGTATGGTCAGCGCATGCTGACCCTTGCCACCCGCCTTGAGGTGATGAACCGCCTCGGCCGGGCGATGGCCGACCCGACGCGCGCGCGGATCCTGCTGGAGCTGATGTCCGCCCCCGGCTACCCGGCGCGGCTTGCCGCGTCCTTGTCGCTGACGCGGACGAACGTGTCGAACCACCTCGCCTGCCTGCGCGGCTGCGGGCTCGTGGTCGCCACCCCAGAAGGACGCCAGACCCGCTGCGAGATCGCCGACCCCCACCTGGCGCGCGCCCTCGAACTCCTGGTGGACGCAGTGATCGCCTACGACGACGGCGTCCCGTGCCTCGGCGAGGGCCGCGACGTCCAGCCGTGCTGCGGCGCCTCCGTGGAGGCCGACCGGTGAGCGACGACTGCTGCGCGTGCGAGGCGACCGGCGCACCCGGACCAGATGAGGACGCCGAGAGCCGACCCGTCTGGTGGCGCGACCCCGCCCTACTCCCCTCGGTGGTGGCGGGGGTGTTCCTGCTGGCCGGGTACGGCGCACAGTGGGCGGGTCTCGAGGTCGCCTCGTGGGTCCTGCTGGGGATCGCGCTGCTGGTGGGGGCATCGACGTTCGTGCCCGGCGCGCTCCGGAGACTCGCGAAGAGGCGCCTGGGCATCGGCCTGCTCATGACGATCGCCGCGGTTGGGGCGGTCGCGTTGGGCCACGTCGGGGAGGCGGCGACGCTGGCCTTCCTGTTCTCCCTGGCCGAAGCGCTCGAAGACCGCGCCATGGACCGCGCCAAGGAGGGGCTGCGCGCGCTGCTCTCCCTGCTGCCCGACACGGTCCGGGTGCTCCGCGGATCCGGGGAGGTGGCCCTGCCCGCGTCCGAAGTACAGGTCGGCGACCTGCTGATCGTCGGCGCGGGGGACCGGGTGGCCACCGACGGCGTCGTGACCGAGGGACGCTCCGGCCTGGACACCTCCGCCGTGACCGGGGAATCGATCCCCGTCGAGGTGGGGCCTGGGGACGCGGTGGCCGCAGGGTCGGTGAACGGCGCCGGCACCCTGCTGATCGCCGCGACGGCCCAAGGCAGCGACAACTCCCTCACCCAGATCGTCGCCCTCGTCGAGCAGGCCCACGCCCGCAAGGGCGAACGCGCCCGGCTCGCCGACCGGATCGCCCGCCCGCTGGTGCCGCTGGTGCTGATCGCGGCCGCGCTGGTGGCGCTGTACGGGGTGCTCGTCGGCGACCCCGGCACGTGGATCGAACGCGCGCTGGTCGTCTTGGTGGCCGCCTCGCCGTGCGCGCTCGCGATCGCCGTCCCGGTGACCGTCATCAGCGCCATCGGGGCCGCGTCCAAGTTCGGCGTCGTCATCAAGTCCGGGCAGGCGTTCGAGGAGCTGGGCACCATCGGCACGGTCGCCCTGGACAAAACCGGGACGCTGACCCGCAACGAGCCCAGCGTCGTCGACGTGGTGCCCCGCGACGGCGTCCGGCGCGAGGACGTGCTGGGATGGGCGGCCGCCGTCGAGGCGACGAGCAGCCACCCCCTGGCCGCCGCGCTCACCGCGGCCGCTCCCGGCACGCGCCCCGCCGCGGGGGTCGTCGAGGACGCCGGGCGCGGCATCTCCGGGAGCGTCGCGGGCGCGGCGATCCGGGTCGGCAGCGTCCGCTGGGTCGATCCCGGCGCACTGCGCGGCTCCGCCGACGCGATGGCTGCCCAGGGCATGACCGTGGTGGTCGTCGAGGCGGACGGCGTCGTCGCCGGGCTGATCGGCGTCCGGGACGAGCTGCGCTCCGAGGCGGCCGAAACCGTCCGGCTGCTGCACGCGCAGGGCATCGACACCGTGATGCTGACCGGAGACCACGACGCCACCGCCCGGGCTTTGGCCGCCCAGGCGGGCATCGACGACGTGCGCGCCGAACAGTTGCCCGCCGACAAGGCTGCGGTGATCCGCGAGCTGGTCGCCCGGCGTCCCACCGCGATGGTCGGGGACGGCATCAACGACGCCCCCGCGCTGGCCAGTGCCACGGTCGGGGTCGCGATGGGGCTGACGGGTTCGGCGGCGGCGATCGAATCCGCCGACGTCGCCTTCACCGGACGCGACCTGCGGCTGCTGCCCGGGGCACTGGCGCACGCCCGCCGCGGCCGCCGCATCATGACCGCCAACGTCGGGCTGGCGCTGGCCGTCATCATCGGCCTGTTCCCGCTCGCGCTGTTCGGCGTCCTGGGCCTGGCCAGCGTGGTGCTGATCCACGAGGTCGCGGAGATCGCCATCATCCTCAACGGCGTCCGGGCCGCACGCCCGGTCGGGCTGCGTTCTGAGGTCGGCGCTGCGGAGCTGCAGCCAGCTCGGGCCAGCTGACGGGCACGCTGAGGCATCCTGACGCAGGAGACAAGCGCTCGGCGAGGCTCGGGGCAGCCGCGGCAGCACACTCTCCGGGCGGCGACTTGAAACGGACCCTACGTCGTAGTTCTCACTGGAGCTATGAAGCTGATCCCGTTCGCCTACCTGGCGTCCTACCTGCTGTCGCTGCTGGGCAACTCGCTGGCCGGGATCGCCCTGCCGCTGATCGTGCTGCAGGTCACCGGCAGCGCCCTGGGCGCCGGGGCGGTGGCGGCGGCGACGGCCGTCCCCGCCGTGTTCGCGGGCCTGCTCATGGGGGTGGTGATCGACCGGATCAACCGCCGCACCTCCTCCGTGGTCACCGACCTCATCTCGGCGGGCGCCGTGGCGGCGCTGCCGCTGATCGACGTCGTCTCCGGGCTGAACCTGGGCTGGTTCATCCTGTTCGGGGTGCTCGGCTCGCTCGGGGACGTGCCCGGCATGACGGCCCGGGACGCGCTGCTTCCCGCCATCGTGCGCCATGGCGGGATCTCCTCGGAGCGGCTGATGGGGCTGCGGGAGGGGCTGGGCGCGATCGCCCTGCTGATCGGTCCCGCGCTGGCCGGGACGCTCATGGTGGTGTTCTCCGGCTCCACCGTCTTGTGGATCACGGCCGCGACCTCGCTGGCGGCCGCCCTCATCACCCTGCTCATTCCCCGCGAGGTCGGCGACATCGAGGCGACCCGACCGGACGCCGCGGCGTCGAGCGGCTGGGTGCAACTGCGCGACGGCTGGCGGGTGCTGTTCGGCAACCCGTTCCTGCTGGTCACCACCACCCTCAGCGTCATCTCGGTACTCGTGCTGGCCGCGCTGCAGGCGCTCATCCTGCCCGTGTACTTCACCGGCGAGGGCCAGCCCGGGATGCTCGGCTTCGTCCTCACCGCCCTGGCGGCGGGCATGCTCGTCGGCGTGACGCTGTACGCCCTCGCCGGGACGCGCGGACGCCGCCGCGGCTGGTTCCTGTGGGGGATGATCGGCACGACGGTCGGGCTCGGCGTCCTCGCGTCGCTGGCGTCGGTGTGGATCGTGTTCGCCGGGGCGTTCCTGGTCGGCCTGGCCAGCGGGCTGTTCAGCAGCCTGATCGGGGTGCTGATGATCGAGCGGATCCCCGAGGAGATGCGCGGCAGGATCATGGGGACGCAGAACGCCATCACGACCGCCGCACCGCCGCTGGGCATCGTCGCCGCCGCCGTGCTCACCGAGTTCGCCGGGGTGGGCGTGGCCGCCGCCGTCGTGACGTCGGTGTGGCTGGTCGCCCTCGCGCTGGGGGTGTGGGCGCCCTCCCTGCGTACCCTGGAGCGTGAGCCCGCGCAGGGCGACGAGGCGAGCGTGAGGGTGGCCGATGCGTAGTGGCGAGGTGGCCCGGCTCGCCGGGGTCAGCGTCCGGACGCTGCGGCACTACCACCAGATCGGCGTCCTGCCCGAGCCGCACCGTCGCGGCGGCGGATACCGCGACTACGACGTCCACGACCTGATCCGGCTGCTGCGCATCCGCCGACTAGCGTCGCTCGGGATCCCGCTGGAACGCATCCCGGCCCTGCTGGACGAGGACCAGGATGCCGGGGACGTGCTCGCCGAACTCGACGGCGAACTGGCCGACCAGATCGCGCGGCTCACCCGCCAGCGCGAGGTCATCGCCGGGCTGCGCGCCCACGGCACCGCCCCCGACCTGCCACCGGAGTTGGCGCCCTTCCTGGCGCTGTTCGCGGCGTCGGGGTCCACGGCGGACCTGTCGCGCATCGACCGCGACCAGTCGATCCTCCTGGCCCACCTGTACGGGGAGGAGGGAATGCCGTGGCTCACCCGGTTCTACGCCCGGCTGTCCGCCCCCGACCTGCTGGCGGCTGGCACCGACCTGGCCGAGCGCTTCGAGGCGCTGGGTGACGCCCCGCTCGCCGCGCCGAGGGACGCCACCCCCGCAGCGCAGCAGGCGGAGATCGACGCGCTGGTGGAGGCGTTCATGACCCGCTTCGCCCCAGTCTTGGAGGAGTTCTTCGCGGCCGAGCCCGAGCCGCAGCTCGGCGACGGGGCGAGCATGTTCACCGCCTACGAGGCGGACTCCCTCAGCGATGCCCAGCGCGAGGTCCTCGCCAGGGTCGGGCGCCGCCTCGACGAGAGCACCTGAGGGGCTTGCTCTGCCCGCGTGGATCGGGCAGTATGGCTGCATGGTTCATTACTTGACTAATGAACCCCCGAACCAGGACGGGGGCGCCGAGCAGCCACTGTTCCTGCGGGTGGCCGCCGCCGTCGAGAACGACATCATCGCGGGCACCCTGGCCGAGGGGGAGCGCGTGCCCTCCACGAACGAGATCGCAGCCTTTGCACGCATCAACCCGGCGACCGCCCTCAAAGGCATCGCCCAGCTCGTCGCCGACGGCATCGTGGAGAAGCGCCGCGGCGTCGGCATGTTCGTCACGCCCGGCGCCCGGGCGGCCCTGCTGGCGCGACGCCGAGCCGAGTTCGCCGACCGCTACCTCACCCCGGCCCTGGACGAGGCCCGCCGCCTCGGCCTCGACCACGCCGACGTCATCGCCCTCATCGCCGCAAAGGACCAGCCATGACCCCGCCCGCCGTGACGCTCGACGGGGTCGGGGTGCGCCTCGGCCGCACCCACGCCCTCACCGACCTCACCCTGAGCCTCCCCGCTAACGCCGTCGTCGGACTCCTGGGACGCAACGGCGCGGGCAAGTCGACGCTGCTGCGCGTCCTCGCCGGACGCCTCCCCACCCACACCGGGACGGCCACCGTCGCGGGCGTCGAGGTGTCGCGGCTGGGACGCCACCCCGGCCTGGTGCATCTGTCCACCGGACGCTGGCCCGGGGCCTTCGGGGCCACGGTCGCGACGCTGGCCCGCGACCTGGCCCGCGTCCAGGCGCACTTCGACCTGGACCGCGCCCACGCACTCCTGACCCGCTTCGGGATCGCGCCCGGCACGCCGCTGCGTCACCTGAGCGGCGGCGAGCAGTCGGCGGCATCGGCCTGCCTGGCGCTGGCCAGCCGCGCCCCGGTCACGCTGCTGGACGAACCCGACACCGGCGTCGACGTGCCGCGCCGCACCCTGCTCACCGAGGCGATCATCGAGGAGCAGGAGTACCAACCACGCACCTGGGTGTTCTCCACGCACGTCATCGATGAGCGGGCCCCGCTGTTCGACGAGGTGGTCGTCCTGGCGTCCGGACGCCTCGTCGCCGCGGGCACGGCCGACGAGGTGACCGCCGCCTGGGTGCGCCTGGAAGGCGATTTCGACGCGCTGGTCGCAATGCCGCACCTGGGGCCCGTCGATCGGATGGGCGGACGCTCCAGCGCCGTGGTGGCCGCGGACGCGGTCCCCCCCGGGTCTCACCGCCAGGTCCACGCGTTGAGCCTCGGCACCGTCGTCACAGCGCTCACCGACACCCATTGGGAGGGACGATGACCACCTCGACTGCCCCCGCGGTCAGCCCGGCCGCGCCGTCGTTCACCACCCTGGGGGCCGCCCTGGCGGCGGTGGCCGGACGCCTCGGCTGGCGGCTGTGGTGGCCGCTGATGGCGTGGATCGTCGCGGCCGTCGTGGCGCGCCTGGGCCAGTGGGCGAACCCCGCCGAGCGAACGCCGGTCGACACGTCCGCTGCGGGCGTGCTGGTACTGGCGGGGCTGGTCGCGCTCCCGACGTTGTGGTGGGGCGGGGCGCGCTACGCGCTGCTGCTGGGGCACGACCGGCGCGTCACCTTCGGGGCGGCCACGACCCTGAGTCTCGGCATTCCGTTCGTGCAGCACGCGATCTGCCTGCTCGCGGGGATCGCCGAACGCGGGATCGTCGGGCCGACCGGGGCGCGCGTCCTCGCGGTCGAGACGTCCGACAAGTTCGGGACCGGCGCGTTCTTCGGGTCGGGGACGTGGGTGCTGCTCGCGGTGTACCTGCTCCCCGTGATCGCCGGTGTGGTGCTGCTGGTGGTGGCGCTGATGCGCTGGAACGCGCGTGGACTGCTGGCGGTGCCGCTCATGCTGCTGGCCCTCACGTTCATCGTTGCGGTGCTGGGGGTGGTCGGGGGGTCGGGCCCGGTGGGCGACGCGATCAGCGGGGCCCTGTGGGTGCTGTGCTGGGCGTCACCCCTGGTCGCGGCCTGGTTGGCGTTCCGCAAGGCCGCGATCTGACGGCTGGTCGTCGGTCTCGGGCGAGGTGAGGATGCCCCGAGGCGACTGCGTCGACGCGACGAGGCAACCTCTAGGCCCTCACCTGGTGAGGGGCCACAATGGGAGCACTGCTCCGCGCCGACACCGTTGGTCACGTACGCGGAGCCACCACGACACCGACGCCGGGGGCGTCGCATGACAGGAGGGGCGTGAGCGTAGCCGTCAG
>NZ_DAIOIA010000146.1:0-6840 GCF_036744435.1 Propioniciclava sp.
GTTGGACATCCCACGCGCGACGAGGGCGAGTACCTCCGTCTCGCGTTCGGTGAGCCTGTCCAGCCGTTGACCTGTCACGGCGGGACGGTTGACGTAATGCTCAATGAGCCTGGCCAGGATCGCGGGCGCGAACAGCGACTCCCCAGCGTGGATGCGGCGGATGGCGTCGAGGAACTGGTCGGGGTGGGCGTCCTTGAGGAGGAATCCGCTAGCACCTGCGCGCAGCGCTCCGTACACGTACTCGTCCAGTTCGAACATGCTCAGCACCAGCACCCGGCAACCGGACAGGGCAGGGTCGGCGGTGATGAGGCGGGTGGCTTCGATGCCGTCCCCGCCGGGCATACGGATGTCCATCAAGATGACGTCGGGGACGAGTTCAGCGGCGCGACGGGCGGCGTCCGCGCCGGTGGCAGCCTCGCCCGCCACAGACAGGTCGGAAGTTCCGCCGATCAGGGTCGAGAGGCTGTGCCGCAGGAGGGGCTGGTCGTCGGCGATCAGGACCCTGATCGAGACCTGAGGCTGCGCGGCGGTCATGGACGCTCCGCATCGGGGACGCGTGCGCTCACGCGAAAGCCCTGCCCCGTGGGGATCGCCCGGAAAGTGCCTCCCAGGGTGGTCACGCGTTCCCGGAGTCCGCGCAGGCCATGGCCGGCCCCGGGACGCGGCTGCCACGCGCCGCGCGGCCCGGCGTCCTCCACCTCCACGAGGATCGCGTTCCCTTCTCGCTGCACGCGGACGTGCGCGTCGGTCGGGCCCGCGTGCCGCAGCGTGTTGCTCAGACCCTCCCGCACGACGGCGCAGATCGTGAGTTGCACGCCGGCCGATACCTCCCCCAGCGGCTCGACGTGGAGGACGGTCTGGAGCCCTGCCGCGTCGGCCTGCTGCGTGATCGGGACGAGATCGTCGAGGGTGTCGGCGGGACGCAGGGAGGCGGGGCTCGCGTCGCGCAGCACGGTGAGCATGCGACGCAGTTCGGTGGTCGTCTCGCGGCTGATCCGTTCGACGTCGGCGAGCGCCTGGGTTCGCTCGACGTCGCCTTCTGGCCCGGTGAGAGTGCGGGCGACAGCGGCACGGACCGTGATGACTCCGAGCCCGTGGGAGACGAGATCGTGCAGATCTGCGGCGATCCGCAGGCGCTCCGCGTGCCGCGCACGCTCTTCAGCCCACGCCGCGAGTTCTTCTTCGTAGTGGCGGCGCTCACGCCGAGTCCGGCTGATCGCCCATCCGACCACGAACCCCGCCGCTGCCCCCGCAACGGCCAGTGCTACCCACGCTGAGGTCGGGCGATCGAACCCGATGAGCCCGAGCGTCGCGACCAGCACCATCACGAGAGCTGCGGCGACGAGCCAGGCGTGGGAGCGCCACGTCGGCCGGGCGGTCTCCATGCGTCGAGTCTAGGTTTCGCTGCTGTTGCGGGCATCGGACCCGGGTCTGACGGCCCCAGGGCCGCGCGGTTCCCTTCTCCGGCCCGATGACGCAACACCTGGTTGTGGATGGGATGGGGCTCATGCTGATGATCGACGGGCTCACCAAACGCCGCGGCCCCCATACGGTGCTCTCCGAGGTCACCTTCCAGGCCCTGCCTGGTCGGGTCACCGGGTTCCTCGGCCCGAACGGTGCCGGTAAGTCCTCGACGCTGCGCATCCTTCTCGGCCTGGATCGACCGACCGGCGGCACCGCGCTGATCGACGGGCGACCGTACCGGACCCTGCGCGACCCGCTCCGCACGGTCGGCTCCATGCTCGACGGCTCCGGCGCACACCGCTCCCGCACCGCCCGCAACCACCTTGCCTGGGTGGCCCGCAGTAACGGCATCTCCTCGCACCGAGTGGGCGCCGTGCTGGAGCAGGTCGGCCTCGCCGACGCCGGGCGCACCCGCGTCAGCAAATTCTCTCTGGGCATGGGCCAGCGGCTCGGCCTCGCCACCGCGCTGCTGGGCGAACCCGGCACGCTCGTGCTGGACGAGCCTGTGAACGGTCTGGACCCCGAGGGAATCCGCTGGATCCGCGGCCTGCTGCGACAGCACGCGGACGCCGGCGGCACCGTCCTGCTGTCCAGCCACCTGATGAACGAGGTCGCGGAGATCGCTGACGATCTCGTCGTCATCGCGGCAGGCCGCATCGTCGCCGCGGGACCGCTGGCTGAGGTCACCGCCGGGTACACCACGCTGGAGGACGCGTTCTTCGGCCTCACCGGAGGTGCACGGTGACTCTCGTCCGGACTGTCGCCGCTGAACTGCGCAAGACGATCACCCTGCCTGCCCCGCTCGTGGCGATCGGCATCGCGCTCCTGGGATCGCTCGGGGTCACCCTGCTCAACTCCTCCTACGCCCGCGCGGCCCTCGCGGGGAATCCGAACTTTGCAGGCTTCGAGACCTCTCCCGTCGAGACGGCCTTCGCCGCCGCACCGCTCGGCGTGGTCGGCGCCGTCGTCCTCGGCGTCGTCGCGTTCAGCAGCGAATACTCCGCCAACAGCGTCGACGCGGGCGGCGGGCGTCAGATCACCACCACCCTGACCGCAACCCCGGGGCGCCTGACCCTGCTCACGGCGAAAGCCCTCACCCTCCTGGTGGTGATCACGCTCACCGCGATCGTGACGACCGGACTCAGCCTCGTGCTGGCCCACGTCGCGACGGGGCCTGCTCCTGGCCACGACGATGCCGCAGAGGTCGTCGGGCGGGTGCTCGGGGTCGCGGTGTACTGGTCACTGATGGGGCTGATCGCGCTCGCGGTCACGGTGTTCGCCCGCAGCGGCGTCATCCCGCTCATCGTGCTCATCGCCAACAGCTCGGTGGTGTCCCTGTCGTTCCTTCTGCTGCGGGTCACACCCCTGGCACGGTTCCTGCCCGACCTGGCCGGCATCAGACTCTTCGCCCGGGAGAGCTTCGCCGCGCTCGACGACGTGCTGGATCCACTCACGGGTGGCCTCGTCATGGGCGCGTGGGCGCTGGGGCTGCTCATCGTGTCGGCCGTCGTGTTCACCCGCCGCGACGCATGATCCGCGCGCTCAGAAACGCCACCGCTGCGGAGCTGATCAAGCTCTGGAGCCTCCCCGCCGTCGTCGCGACCTCGCTGGGCACCATCGTCGCGAGCGTCACCCTCGCCGCCGCCCTGGCGATGTCCGCGCCGCCGGAGAGCAACGACGTCTCGCTGATCACCGCTCAAGCGATCGTGTTCCTCCAGATCGGCCCGATTCTCCTCGGGGTCCTCGCCGCCTCGACCGAGTACGAGGGCCGTCAGATCGTCACGACGCTGACCGCGACCCCGAACCGCTCCCTCCTGCTCGCGGGCAAGGCGATCGCCTATCTGGGCGTCGTGGTCACCGTCAGCGTCGCCGCCGTCAGCGCTGGCGCGGCAACCGTGTGGATCGTCCTCGACGCCCACGGCACCGCCCCGGCGCGTCCGGTCGACCTGGGTCCCCTGACCGGTGCCGCGATCTACCTCGTCCTCATCGGGCTGCTCGCTCTCGCCGCTGCCGTGCTGATGCGCTCGCTCATCGGGCCGCTGGTGACGATGCTCGCCCTCGTCCTCATCGTCTCCCCGCTCCTCGCGGGCTACACCGAGCACGCCCGCGTCCTACCGGACCGCGCGGGCAGACTCCTCTACCTCCCCGACAGCGACCCCGGCCTCACGCCGGGAACCGGCGCGCTCATCCTGCTCGCATGGATCGCCGCCACAGCCCTGGCAGCCGTCGGGGCGTTCACGCGCAGAGACGCATGAGATCGGGTCGCTTCACGGGTCAGCGCAGGGGTAGCCCCACCGCGATAGTGAGGGCCGCGACGCCGACGCAGCAGCCCAGCAGCGTCGTGTCGGCGCGGGTCCACGGGGCGGGGCGGGCCCAGGTGCGCGGGACGCCGGTCCGCTGCGGCCGGGAGAACCCGCGCGCCTCGACGGCGATCGCCGTCTGGGCCGCGTCGCGCAGGGCGCCCACCAGCAGGGCGAGCGCCTGTTCCGCGAACCCGGTGATCGCGCGGATCGGCGAGCGCCGGTCCTGCAGCCCCCGGACGCGGCGGGCGTCCGACAGGTCGGCCCAGTCCTGCCCCAGCCGGTCGAAACGCTGCAACGCCACCACCCCGGCCACCACGGGACGCGCCGGGAGCCGCAGCCGCTGAGCCAGGTGGTCGCCGAGATCGGCGGGACGCACGAACGCCGCGAACACGATCCCGGGGACGACGAACAGCCCGATCCGCAGCCCCGCCGTCGCGGCCACCGCCCAGGAGTGCTGGGCGGCGAGCAGCCAGTTCGACCAGGTGACCGACGCCACCGCGAGTCCCGCGGGGATCATCCGGCGCCACGGGAAGCCGCCGCGTCCGCACCACAGCGGCACCAGCACGGCCAGCAGGAGCGCCCCGACGATGAGCCCCCACACCCGCGGCGTCGCCAGGGCGCCCGCCATCAGCGCGAACGATCCGCCCAGCAGCGACAGCGGCCCGCACGACGCCAGCAGTCCGGCCGTGGGGCGTCTGCGTGGTCGGCCGGAACTCTTCCTCATGCGTCCGCTCCCCTGGTGAGGACGGTGCGGCGGACGGCGAGGTCGGCCAGCAGGTCGTCGTGGGTGGCCGCGACGACCGCGACGCCCGCCCGCGCTGCCGCCTCGATGACCCCGGCGACGGCGGCCCACGCGTCGCGGTCCTGGCCGACGGTCGGCTCGTCCAGCAGCAACAGGTCGGGTCCGTGCACCAGGGCGGACGCCAGCGCGAGCCGTCGTGCCTCGCCACCCGAGAGCCGGTAGGGCGAACGGTGGGCCAGCGGCCCGAGTCCGAGTTGCTCCGCCAAGGCGTCGGCCCGGCGTTCGGCGTCGCGCCCCAGGGCGTGTGCGGTCGCCAGCAGGGACGCTCGGCAGGTGCCGCCGATCACGCTCAGGTGCGGACGCTGCGGTACGTAACCCACCCGGGCGGCGACCTGGCGCGACGTCCAGCGGTGCGGGTGGGCGGACGCCTCCCGGGCCAGCGGCGGCAGCGCCTCCAGGACGCCGCCGACCGGCCGCCGTAATCCCGCGAGCGCCGCGAGCAGCGTCGACTTGCCGACGCCGCTTCGGCCCACCACGGCGTGGACCTGCCCGGCGGCGAACTCGGCATCGACCCGGCAGGACACCACCGTCTCGCGGCCGCGTCCCCGGTTGGCCAGAGCGAGGGCGACGTCGGCGACGCGCAGCAACGGCACCCCGCCCGGGAGCGATCCCCGCCTGCGCCGCGGCCGCCTGCATCGTCGAGGGTGACGGCGTTCCGCCGTGCGAGACGCACAGGTCCGCGTCCACGGGCCACAGCGCCGGTGGGGGCGCCTCCGGAACCCACACACCCCAGCGGGCCAACCGCCTCAGCAGGTCGGCGGGCCCCTCCCCTAGCGACGGGCGCCAGCGGGACGCCGGACCGCTGCTCGGCCATGCGGGTCCGTAGCGCGGTCGTTCCGGCGGATGGCCTTCCCCCGAGGGAGGCTGTTCCTCCTCACCACCCAGGCGCCCCTCCCGCACGGGGACGTCGACGACGACGCGGCCACCGGCCACCACGACGAGCCGGTCCACCAGTGGCAGCCAGCCGTCGAGGCGGTGCTCGGCGACCACCAGGGTGAGCGCGCGGCCCGCGACCGCGTCGGCGACGCAGTCCCGGACGCGGGCGGCGGCGTCGGGGTCGAGCATGGAGGTCGGCTCATCCAACAGCAGCAGGCCGTCGGCTCCCGCGAGGGTTCCGGCCAGGCCGACGCGCTGGCTCTCGCCGCCCGACAGCGCCCCCACCCGGTGATCCTCGGCCACCGGCAGCCCGACGCGCCCGATCAGCGTGCGGACGCGCGGCCAGATCGCGGCGCGGGGAACCGCCCGGTTCTCCAGCCCGAAGGCGATGTCGCGGCCGACGGTCTCGGCGACCTGCCCCGCGCCCGGATCCTGGAGCAGGAGCGCGGCACCACCGCCGAGCGGTTCCCGGTCGGCGACGCGGACCTCCCCGGTCGCCTCGCCGGTCTCGGCGGCGTCCAGGACCCCGGCCAGGGCGCGCAGCAGCGTCGACTTCCCGCCGCCGCTCGGCCCGGTCAGCAGCACCCGCTCGCCGGGTTCCAGGGTGAGGTCGAGGTCCTCCAGCACCGGCTTCCAGGCGCCCAGCGGCGTCCAGGTCAGCCCACGCACCACCACCGACGCCGGGCCGCCGTTGGTCACGGAGTGTCGCTGCGGGCGGCGTGCTCGGCACCCGGGCCGAACGCGTCCAGGGCACCGGCCCGGGCCAGGGCGCGGACCAGCGCATGGCCGCCCAGCCCGGCCAGCAGCACGCCCGACAGCACCGAGAACCCGAGCACGGCGAACTTCCATGACCAGGAGTATTCGGCCGCGTAACTCCACCATTCGTAGGCGACGATTTCGAGCAGCGCGGCGAGACCGCCCGCGACCATGGCGACGCCCCGCCCGAAGCGGCGCCACCGGAACAGGGCGAAGCCGAGTTCGGCGCCCAGCCCCTGCAGCACCGCCGAGATCAGGACGCCGGGACCCCACGGGTTACCGAGCAGGTACTCCAGGACGCCCGCGATGAGTTCCACGAACAGCGCGGCGCCGGGCCGCCGGACGATCAGCCCGCCCGCCACGGCGGGCAGCAACCAAACGCCGAGCGCCAGGGAGGAGGTGGGCGGGAAGGCGAGCGTCAGCGCCGTCCAGGGGGTGTTGAGGAGGTAGTCCCAGGCGATGAAGACGACGCCCATCGCCACCCCGAAGACGGCGGCGACGACGAGATCGACGCCCCGCCAGGCCCACGGCCCGCCCTGAGCCTGCTGCGCGAAGGTTTTCTGGGTCATGTCACGGCCTCCTGGTGGCCTGGTCGAAGAACTCCGCCTCATGGCGGCATGCGGTGAGGAACGCCCGCGC
>NZ_DAIOIA010000147.1:0-6792 GCF_036744435.1 Propioniciclava sp.
CGGATCTTCGAGCGCTTCACCCGCGGCGACGTCAGCCGAGCACGGCAGCGCAGCGGCGTACAGTCGACCGGCCTGGGCCTGGCGATCGTGGCCGCTGTGGTGGAGGCGCACGGCGGAACGGTCGAGATGCGGTCGGTGCCCGGCGACACCTGTTTCATCGTGCGCGTCCCCCTGGCCCCCGCCCGGTGACCGGGTTGCTCGCGGGCGGTCCCCGACGCACATCGTCTCCCCTGGTGGGCGGCCATCCGATCCGTGGCGGCGCCAGCGGATGCGAGCGGCGTCACGCTACTTTGTGGCCGTGATCATCACCTTCACGCCGAACCCCAGCCTGGATCGGACCGCCTCTCTGCCGCACGAGCTTGCGGTGGGGCAGCGCAACCAGCTCGCCGGAGTCAGCACGCAGGCCGCAGGCCGGGGCGTGAACGTGAGCCGTGCACTGCACAACGCCGGCTGTTCGACGCTGGCGGTGCTCCCGCTCGACCCCGACGATCCGCTCACCGAGGCGCTGCGCGAGCGCGGGGTCCTGAACCGTCCCGTCCCGGTCGGGCGCCGGGCGCGCACCAACCTGGGCGTCACCCACCCCGACGGCACGGTGACGAAGTTCGTGGAGCCGGGCGAGCCGCTCACTCCCGAGAACGTGACGGCGCTGTTCAGCACGGTGATGGCGGCGGTCCCGGGCGCCGACTGGCTGGCCCTGTGCGGTTCGCTGCCCCCGGGGGCCCCGGCGGATTGGTTCGTGCGGCTGACACAGCTCGCCCACGAGGTGAACGTCCCGGTTGCCGTGGACACGCACGGTCAGGCGCTGCTCGCGGTCATGGCCGCTCTACCCGGCAGCGCCCCTGACGTGTTCGCCCCCAACGCCGCCGAACTGCAGGTGGCCTCCGGCATGCCCCTCATCGAGGCGCTGCTGAGCGGCGACATCGCCCCGGCGGTCGCCGCAGCCCAGTCGCTGGTCGATCGCGGCATCCCCCGTGTCCTGGCGACGATCGGCTCGCTGGGTGCCGTGCTGGTCACCGACCACGGCGCCTGGTACGCCGTCGCTGAACCGGTCAAGGTCGTCTCCGCCGTCGGGGCGGGCGACTCGGCGCTGGCCGGGTATCTGCTGGCCCGCCTGGACGGAGCCGAGGACGCGGACGCGCTGGCGCGCGCCGTCGCCTACGGCACCGCCTGCGTGCTGCTGCCGGGCGCCAACGTCCCCCAGCCCGAGCAGGCTGCCGCCGTCACCGTCCTGGTCTCGTCCCTCACCGCCTGACGGGGCGGCGGCCCTCAGGGCAGCAGGTTGCGGTGCGCCTGCCGGATGTGGTCCTCGCAGCGTTGCGCGGCCAGCGCGCCATCTCCCCAACGCAGTGCTTCCACGATGCCCTCGTGCTCCCGGTTGAGACGTTCGCGCATCGCATCCCAGCCGGGCAGCCGCTGCTCGGCCAGCAGGATGGGCCGGGCGACCGCCTCCCGGATCGCGACGGTGACGTCGCGGATGAGCCGGTTGGCCCCCAGCCCCGCGATGGTGACGTGGAAGGACGTGTCGAGACTGTTGAACCGCGCGGCGTCCGGGGTGGCCCACATCGCCGCGATGATCGCCGCCAGTTCGGCCAGCCCGGCATCGTCGCGCTGTTCGGCCGCCGCCATCGCCGCAGCGCGTTCCAGCACCACGCGCGTCTCGGTCACCTCCGCGAACGAGATGGCGTCCAGGGCGACGTGCAGGCGCAGCATCCGGCCCAGCGCGTCGCCTTGCTGGGCTGCCACACGCGTCCCGCCCCCTGGCCCTGCCAGTGACGTGAGCACCCCCTGGGCGTTGAGTACCTTGATCGCCTCGCGCACGGCGCTGCGGGAGGCCCCGAACTGCGCCGCCAGCACGCGCTCGTTGGGCAGGCGGTCGCCGGGGACGACCCGACCCTCCAGGATCTCATTGGTGAGGTAGTCGAGGACTCCCTCGAACCCGTGGGTGGTGTCAGTCATGGGGTCATTCTTGCCGATGCGGGGGAAGGTGAACCTTGGTTGACGCCGGAGAAACACCGGAATATGGTCTGACCGGTACGGCAACTGGTCAGACCAACTGAACGACGGAGTTCACCCATGCTTTTGGAGACCTTCCAACCCTCGCTCGATCCACTCGGCTCTCCCTGGTTGTCGGCCCTGGTCGCGGCCCTTCCCATCGTCGCCATGCTCGTCACGCTGGGCGGCCTTCGCTGGAAGGCCCACCTCGCCGGGCCCTTCTCCTGGCTGGTCGCCCTCCTCGTGGCCATGACCGTCTTCGGCATGCCGCCCCTGCTGGCCCTGTCGACCAGCGTCCACGGCTTCGTCTACGGCATCTTCCCGATCATCTGGATCCTCGTCGCGGCGATCTGGATGTACGAGGTCACCGTCGCCGCAGGGCGATTCGAGGACCTCAAGCGCACCTTCTTCCTCATCAGCGACGACCCCCGGATCCTCGGCCTGCTCATCGCCTTCTGCTTCGGCGGCCTCCTGGAGGCCCTCGCCGGATTCGGCGCCCCGGTCGCCATCACGGCGGCCATGCTCGTGGCCATCGGGTTCGCCCCGCTCCGCTCGGCGCTCATCGCCCTGCTCGCCAATACCGTCCCCGTGGCGTTCGGCGCGGTCGGGCTCCCCGTGCTCATGGCCGCCCGCACCGGCGGCTTCGACGACGTGCTGGCCATCTCCCCCATCACCGGGCGCCTCACGGCCCTGCTGTGCCTCGTGGTGCCCTTCCTGCTGCTGGCCGTCATGGACGGGCGCCGCGGACTCCGCGAGTGCTGGCCCTTCGGGCTCGTGGTGGGCGTCAGCTTCGGCATCACCAAGTGGATCGTGTCCGCGACCCCGCTCTACAACCTCACCGAGGTCTTCGCCGCCGTCTTCAGCCTCGTGGTCACCATCGTCTTCCTGCGGCTGTGGCATCCCACCGGCGGCGAGGAGGCGGCCGCCCGCATCGGCATCCCGATCGACCCCAGCCTGGAGGGCGAAGGCACCCGCGTGGTCGAGGTCGACGCGGACGCCTCCGGGCTCACCCCGCAGCGGATCTTCATGGCGGTCGTCCCCTACCTGCTGGTGATCGTCGTGTTCGCCATCGCCGCGCTGCCGCCGATCAAGGCGGCCCTAGCCTCGACCGACATCCGCATCGCCTGGCCCGGCCTGTCCGGCCTGCTGGACTCCGCGGGCAACCCCGCCGCCCACCAGACCTACACGTTCGCCTGGGCGTCCACCCCCGGCATCCTGCTGGCCTTCGTCGCGATCGTCACCGGCCTGATCTACAAGATGACGCTGCCGGCCATCCTCGGCGTCCTGTGGACGAACGTGAAGAAGATGCGGTTCGCGATGCTGACCATCGGCTCCGTCGTCGCCCTGGCCTACGTGATGGGCGACTCCGGGCAGACGCTCACCCTCGGCATGTTCTTCGCCGCGGCCGGGCTGGCCTACCCGTTCGTGGCCCCCGTCCTGGGCTGGATCGGCACCTATGTGACCGGGTCGGACACCTCGGCCAACATCCTGTTCTCCGGGCTGCAGTCCGGCGTCGGCGCCCAGATCGCCCCCGGCAGCCACCTCGACGTGGAACAGATGCGGGCCCTGCTCGTCGGCTCGAATGCGGCCGGCGGTGTCGTCGGCAAGATGATCTCGCCCCAGTCGCTGACCATCGCCGCCACCGCCATCGGCATCCCGGGATCGGAGTCCACGATCCTGCGCCGCATCATCGGATGGAGCTTCGCCCTGCTGGCGTTGCTGTGCCTGCTGTCCGGCCTCATGTCCACACCCGTCCTGAGTTGGTTGCTCCCGTGACCGGATCGAAAGGAAATCACATGGGCCCTCGCGTTGCCCTGTTCGCCACCTGCATCAATGACACGATGCAACCGTCCATTCCGATCGCGACCGTCAAGCTCCTGGAGCGACTCGGCTGCACTGTGGAGTTCCCGCCGCGCCAGACCTGCTGCGGTCAGGTCATGACCAACACGGGCTACTACAAGGAGTCGATCCCGACGGTGCGCAACTATGTGCGCTCGTTCGAGGGCTACGACTACATCGTCGGGCCGTCCGGCTCCTGCGTCGGCTCGGTGCGTGAACAGCACGGCATGCTCGCCCACTGGGCAGGCGACGCCGGGCTGGAGGCCGCCGCAACCGCCGTCGCGGGCCGCACCTACGAGCTCACCGAGTTCCTGATCGACGTGCTGGGTGTCACCGACGTGGGCGCCTACTTCCCCCACCGGGTCACCTACCACCCCACGTGCCATTCGGTGCGGATCACGAAGGTGGGCGACCGTCCCCTGCAGTTGCTGCGGGCCGTCCGCGGCATCGACCTGGTCGAACTCCCCATGGCCGAGCAGTGCTGCGGTTTCGGCGGCACGTTCTCCCTGAAGAACCCCGACGTGTCGATCGCCATGGCCTCCGACAAGGCGCGGCACGTCCGCTCCACCGAAGCGGAGTACCTGGTCGCCGGCGACCAGGCCTGCTTGATGAACATCGGCGGCGTGCTGCACCGGCAGCGTTCCGGGATCAAGACGATCCACCTCGCCGAGATCCTCGCCAGCACCGAGAAGGAGGTGGCGGTGGCATGACCGCCCACGAGCGACTCACCCCGCAACCGCCGTCCTGGAAGGACATCCCGCCCTTCCCCAAGGCGGTCAAGACCGAACTCAACAAGGCCGAGCAGCGCAAGAACCTGCGCCACGCCACCGGGACGATCCGCGCCAAGCGGATCACCCGCGCACAGGAGGTCCCCAACTGGGAGGAACTGCGCACCGCGGCCGCCCAGATCAAGGACCGCGTCGGACGCCATCTCGACGACTACCTGGTCCAGGCCGAGAAGGCCATGACGGACGCCGGGATCACCGTCCACTGGGCCAGCACCGCCGCCGAAGCCAACACGATCGTCGCGGACATCGCCAAGGCGAAGGGGGTCGACGAGGTCGTCAAGATCAAGTCGATGGTCACCCAGGAGATCGACCTCAACGAGGCGTTGGAGGCGGAGGGGATCGCCGCCTGGGAGACCGACCTGGCCGAGCTCATCGTCCAGTTGGGCCACGACCTGCCCAGCCACATCCTCGTCCCGGCGATCCACCGCAACCGCTCCGAGGTGCGGGAGATCTTCACCACCGAGATGGGCACCTACGGCGCGCCCGCCCCCGCGGACGTCTCCGACAACCCCGCCGAACTGACCGCCGCCGCCCGCAACCACCTGCGGGAGAAGTTCCTGCGCGCCAAGATGGCCGTCTCCGGCGGCAACTTCATCGTCGCGGAGACCGGGACGCTGGTGATCGTCGAGTCCGAGGGCAACGGCCGGATGTGTCTCACCCTGCCCGAGACGCTGGTGTCGGTGGTGGGGATCGAGAAGCTGGTGCCGACCATCGAGGATCTCGAGGTCTTCCTCAAGCTGCTGCCGCGCTCCTCCACCGCCGAGCGGATGAACCCGTACACCTCGCTGTGGACGGGCGTCACCCCCGGCGACGGCCCCCAGGATCTCCACGTGATCCTGCTCGACAACGGGCGCACCAACGTGCTCGCCGATCCCGAGGGACGCGCCGCGCTGCGCTGCATCCGCTGCTCGGCCTGCCTCAACGTGTGCCCGGTCTACGAACGGGTGGGGGGCCACGCCTACGGCTCGATGTACCCCGGCCCGATCGGCGCCATCCTCGGCCCGCAGCTGCGCGGTCTGGAGAACGCCAACGACCGCGCCCTGCCCTACGCGTCCACGCTGTGCGGCGCCTGCAACGAGGTGTGCCCGGTCCGGATCCCCTTCACCGACATCCTCGTGCACCTGCGCCACAAGGTGGCCCAGTACAAGACGTCGAAGCACCCCACCATCGAACAGGGGCTCATGAAGAGCGCCGGATGGGTGATGAGCGACGGTCGCCATCTGGCCACCGTCCAGGTGGCCTCACGTGCGGCGGGCGGTATCTACAAGGACAAGTGGATCGGCCCGATCCCGCTGCCGCTGGCCGACCGCTGGCTGCAGGCCCGCGACGTCGAGGCACCACCGACCCAGACGTTCCGGCAATGGTGGAAGAACGAACACGAGGAGGGGACGCGATGAGCGCCCGCGAGGACATCCTGCAGCGGATCCGCACCGCCACCGCCGACGTCACCGAGCCGGATCCGGCCCTCGACGTGCCGGTCGAGTGGACCTACGGTCAGCCGCTGGCGACGGCCGACGTGCTGGCCGACTTCGTGGAGAAGGTCGAGGACTACAAGGCGCGCGTGGTGCGCGTCGCCGAGGACGGGATCGGTGCGGCCATCGTGGACGCGCTGGTCGGTCTGGACGCCGCCAGCGCGGTGCTGCCCGAGGGCCTGCCCGACGCCTGGGTGCAGGCCGTCACGGCCGCCGGTGTCACCGTGTTCCGAGACGACCCGGAGCTCAGCCACGCCGAGCTCAACCTCATCGCCGCCGTGGTCACCACCGCGGCGGTCGGGATGGCCGACTCGGGCACCATCGCGCTGGATCACGGCCTCGGGCAGGGACGCCGCGCGCTGTCGCTGCTGCCGGACTGCCACGTGTGCGTGGTGCGTTCCGAGCAGGTCGTCAGCGACGTCCCCGAGGGGATCGCGCGGCTGGCGCCGGCGCTGCGCGCCCGGCGTCCGGTGACCTGGCTCAGCGGCGGATCGGCCACGAGCGACATCGAGCTGAGCCGGGTGGAGGGCGTCCACGGACCCCGCCACCTCTGGGTGATCCTGGTCGACTGACCACGGCCCCGACGGCCCGCCTCCTGCCAGGGGCGGGCCGTCGCCGTTCCCGGTCGGGGGCCGCGTCCGCACTAGGCTAGGTGTACTTCCCCGGGAGGTTGTGAACGGGTGAGGTAGCGAAGACCTCCG
>NZ_DAIOIA010000148.1:0-1232 GCF_036744435.1 Propioniciclava sp.
TCGAGGACTCAGGCTCGGGCCCTCCTCATGCTCACCCGCATCGCGGGACGCTCACGCGCTGACGAATCGGACCCAGTTGGGACCATGCCCCGTCGGGACGGTCTGCACCGTGCGCAGCGCCCCGTCCGGGCCGACGCTCACCAGCGCCACCCCGCCGGAGGCCTCCCCGGCGATCACCGCGAGATCACCCCGCGGCGACACGGCGAATCCACGGGGCTGCTGCGCGGTGGACGCGCGGGCCACCACCGCGCCCAGGATGCCACCTTCACCGACGGCGACACTCGCGACGGTGCTCGCGGTGCGTTCGGTCGCCAACAGGAGGTCCCCACCGCGAGCCAGGTGGACGTCGGCGCCCCAGATGAGCCGTTCGGCGGCCGGATCGGCACCGAGCCTGCTGCGTCCCAGGGCGGCAGCGGGGTCGGCGATCTCGACGGATTCGCGCGCGCTCAGCGCCCCGTCCACGCCACGTGCGTATCGAATCACCTCACCGGAGAACTCGGTGATGACGTAGGCCTGCGATCCATCCGCGGACAGAATCAGGTGGCGGGGGCCCGAGCCTTCGGGGGCGGCCACCGTGCCGGGGACCAACGCGCGGAGTTCACCGCGGGCGTCCAGCGCATACTGGGCGATCAGGTCGCCCCCGAGAGAGACGAAGTAGGCGTTCAGTCCTGCCGGATCCGCCACGACGCAGTGGACATGCGGGAACTCGACGCGTCCGCTCGCGATCCCGAGACTGCCGTCGCTGATCGGCCAGACGGCACCCCAGCCACCGTGGTAGGACGCCCCGAGCAGCAGCGTCCCCTGGCGGGCGAGGCTCAGGTAGGCGAGCTTGTCGGGGATGTCGGTGCGGGCGATCTCGGTGAGTGCCCCGGAGGCGGGGTCGAGCGTGAGCGTGACGACGGCCGGTCGCGGTGCGGTCGTGGCCGCGTAGACGAGCCGGCGCTCATCGTCGACGGCGAACGTCCCGCAGCCCTCGCCCACGAAGGTGGTCAGGACGGGAGTGAGGTGGCCCTCTTCGAGTCGCAGCACGCTGATGGTGCCGCCTTGGGGGTTGCCGACCAGGACCAGGGACGCGTTCGTCATGCGCCCCATCGTAGGAGGGTGGTTGACCCGGTCGCCGGGCGCCCCTCCTGGACTTCCGGAGTCCTCAGCGGGCTGGGGCTCAGTCCTCGGCGGGCTGGGGCTCAGTCCTCGGCGGGCTGGGGCTCAGTCCTCGGCGGAGGGGCCGCAGG
>NZ_DAIOIA010000148.1:1332-6549 GCF_036744435.1 Propioniciclava sp.
ATCGGGACCGTGTTCGTGCACACGATCTCGGTGACCGCCGGGACGGACGCGATCCGCTGGACCGCCCCATTCGACAAGATGCCGTGGGTACACGCCACCTTGACCGACTCGACACCCTCATCGGCCAGCAGGCGCAGCACCTCCAAGATGGTGGACCCGTTAGCGATCTCGTCGTCGAGGACGATGACGTCCTTGCCCGTGACGTCGCCGATCATGCTCGTGATCCGCACCTGGTCGTTCTCGAACCGCTGCTTGGCGCCCGCCGCGACCGGGGTGCCCAGCATCCGCGAGAACGTCGTGGCCGTCTTGGCGTTGCCCAGGTCGGGCGACACCACGATGGTGTTCGAGAGATCGTCGCGGCGGAAGTGCTCGGCCAGCTCGTTGAGCGCGTGAAGCTGATCCACCGGGACGCGGAAGAACGCCTGCACCTGCGGGGAGTGCAGCGTCATCGTCAGGACGCGGTCGGCGCCGGAGGACTTCAGCAGGTCGGCGACGAGCCGTCCGCCGATCGAGATGCGGGGGGCGTCCTTCTTGTCGGAACGCGCGTACGAGTAGTGCGGGATCACCGCCGTGATGCGCCCGGCCGACGCGCCGCGCGCGGCGTCGATCATCAGCAGCAGCTCCATCAGGTTCTCCTGGACCGGAGCGACCAGCGGCTGCACGATGAACACATCGCGCTGACGGCAGTTCGTCAGCAGTTGCGCCTCGAGGCAGTCGTTGGCGAAGCGTTGGATGCGGGACGGTTTGAGTTCGACGCCGAGTTCGGCGCACATCTCGGTGGCGAACTCCACCCCGGCGCTACCGGCGAAAACCGCAATCTCGTTCATGTGTGCGCAAAGCTTCCCTGGTCGAAGACGATGACCCGCTGAACTATATCCGCGACGACTCAGTAGCGCTTGTCGCGACGCTCCCGGCCACCGTGCTCACGGTCTCCACGACCGCCGCGCTCCGACCAGTCACCCCGGCCTTTACCCTTGCCGCCCTTGTCGTGGCGGGGACCACCCTGGTCGGGACGCAGCTCGATGAGCTGGCCGGAGATCCGCGTCCGGGCCAGCTTGCGCTGCACCTCGTCGGACAGGTGCGTGGGCAGGTCGACGAGCGAATGATCGGCGCGAATGTCGATCCGGCCGAAATCCTCACGCCCCAGCCCGCCCTCATTGGCCAGCGCGCCGACGATCTGGCGCGGGGTCACATGCTGACGGCGCCCCACCGAGATCCGGTAGGTCGACAAGTTGCCGTCGCCGCCGGCGCGGCGCGGCCGATCCCCGCGACCGGAACGGTCGTCACGCCCGGAGGAGCGGTCATCGCGATCCTCCCGGTCCTTGCGGCCGCCCCGGAACTGCTCGGGTGCGAAGTCGGCCTTGGCGTCCAGCAGCAGCGGTTCTTCGCCCTGCATGACGGCGGCGAGAGCAGCCGCCACGTCCACCTCGGGAACATCGAACTCGTTCACGTAGTGGTTGACGACGTCGCGGAAGAAGTCGATCCGCTCATCGTTGCCGAGGGCTGCGGTGATGGCCTCATCGAAGCGAGACAGCCGCGTCGCGTTGATGTCGTCGACACTGGGGAGCTGCATGGCGGTGAGGGTCTGCCCCGTCACCCGTTCGATGTTGCGCAGCTGGTGGCGTTCGCGGGGGGTGATGAACGAGATGGCGTCGCCGCTGCGTCCGGCGCGCCCGGTGCGGCCGACACGGTGCACGTAGCTTTCGGTGTCGATCGGGATGTCGTAGTTGACGACGTGGCTGATCCGGTCGACGTCCAGGCCGCGGGCCGCGACATCGGTGGCGACGAGGATGTCGAGCTTGCCGGTCTTGAGCTGGCCGATGGTGCGCTCACGGGCCGCCTGCGCGAGGTCCCCGTTGATGGCGGCCGCCGACCAGCCGCGGGCCCGCAGCTTCTCGGCGAGCAACTCGGTCTCGTTCTTGGTGCGGACGAACACGATCATGCCGTCGAAGTCCTCGACCTCGAGGATGCGCGTGAGGGCGTCGAGCTTGCGCGGGTAGGAGACGACCGCGTAGCGGTGCGACACGTTGGTGGCGGTGGCCGTCTTGCCCTTGACGACGATCTCCAGCGGGTCGACCAGGTAGGTGCTGGCCAGCGAGCGGATCTGCCGGGGCATCGTCGCCGAGAAGAGCGCAACCTGCTTGTCCGAGGGGGTGTCGGCGAGGATCTTCTCGACGTCCTCGGCGAAGCCCATGTTGAGCATTTCGTCGGCCTCGTCCAGGACGAGGAATCGGAGCTCGGACAGGTCGAGCGTGCCGCGCTCCAGGTGGTCGATGACGCGGCCGGGCGTGCCCACGACGACGTCGACGCCGCGCGCGAGGGCCGCCAACTGGACGCCGTAGCCCTGCCCGCCGTACACGGGCAGCAGCCGCACCTTCAGGTGGGCGGCGTAGGTTTCGAAGGCCTCGCTGACCTGGAGCGCGAGCTCACGGGTCGGGGCGAGCACGAGGGCCTGAGGATGCTTGTGCTTGCGTTCGAGCCGCTGCAGGATCGGCAGCGCGAACGCGGCCGTCTTGCCGGTGCCGGTCTGGGCGAGTCCGACGACGTCACGGCCCGCCAGCAGCGCCGGGATGGTCTCGGCCTGAATCGGGGAGGGCTTCTCGTAGCCCAGATCCTTCAGCGCCTTGAGGATCTTCGGCTCCAGGCCGAGCGCCGCGAACTCGTCGACGGGCCCGACGGTGGCAACGTCTTCGGGCTCCGGCACCGCGGGCTCCGCCGCGGACGGCTCCTCGGGCTGAGGTGCGTCGGCGGAACCTTCCTCGAGGGGGGCTTCCTCGACAGGCACCTCATCGAGGGGCGCTTCCTCGACGGGCACCTCCGCAGCCGCAGCGTCGGCGAAGGCCTCCGCGGGCACCTCCTCGGTGGCGGCCTCGTCGGACTCGACGAGCGGCGCGTCCGTGGGCTCGACGGCGACGCCTTCCTCGCCCGCGGCGCCGGAAAGGTCGGCCTCAGGGAGGTCGGCGGAGGGCTCGTTCGGCAGGACGGCGTCGGGCGCAGGCTGGTCAGTCACGTGAGAACGGTAGTCGCTGAGGGGTGCTCAGCACGACCCAGCCCGCCGGGAGGCGTCAGGTTCGGCTTCCCGACGCCCCGTGCCGAGGGACAACGGGACGCCACGAACCCGGATCCGAGGCTGCGGTCACGGCCCGATCGACCGGCTCCGGAGCACGGGATCCGCGGTCAGACCCGCCCCCCGAGGGCGCGCATCACCTCGATGAGTTCGGCGGTCGCCCGCAGCTCCCTGAGCCCCGTCGGGCCCTGGCTGCCCAGGCGATCCAGGTAGTCGCGGCTGACGACGCCGTGCAGATCCCCCGTCTCGGGCGTCCACAACCACAAGGAGCCGTCCACGCCACCCTCCAGCGCTCGGGCATGCACCGCCCGGACGCTGACCACGAACGGGGCACCGCCCGCGTCCTGGGGCTGGAACGCGAGCGTGTCGCCCGACACGGTGAGGCGTCCGAACCCGGACAGGACGGCGCGACCGCCGGGACGCCAGAACTGGGCATCGAACACCTGAGGGCCCGCCGCCGCGATCTGCTGTGGGGTGACACGCGGTGCGCGGGGCAGGCCGCGACGCGCGAGGATGGCGCCGACTGCGACGAGCACGGCGACGCCGAGCAGAATCATCATCACCAGGGCGATCAGGGTCATCGCTGTTGTCCTCAGGTGGTGTTGCGGTCGTCGCCGCGGCGAGCGCCCGCCCGGCCGACGGCCCAGGCGTGAGCGACCCTAGCCGGTCAGGCCGACGCCCGAGCCTCCTCGGCAGCCCGCCGCTTCATCTCCTCGATGTCGGCCATCTTGCGTTGGGTCCACGGCACCAGCGCGAACAACGCGACCGCGCACACCAGCGTCACTCCGCCCAGCACGTAGTAATAGGTGGCATCGCTCAGTCCCGCCATCGCCTTGATGGACAGGGCTGCGACGCCCTGCCCGGCCGAGGTGGCGAGGAACCACAGCGCCATCGCCTGGCTCGCGAAGGCCTTCGGCGCCAGGAGGGTCGTCGCTGACAACCCCACCGGGGAGAGGAACAATTCGGCCACGGTCTGCAGCAGGAAGACGAGCGCGAGGATGTAGAACGGCGCCAGGGACGTGCCCCCGGGCCACGCGGCGAACGCCCCGCCCATGGCGATGGCCGACAGACCGATCAGCGCGACGGCGAAGGCGAACTTGGCCGCGGTGTTCGGGAAGCGTCCGGCGCGGGCGGTGAAGAAGGCGCCGATGATCGGCGCGAGGATCACGATGCCGAGCGGGTTGATCGACTGGTACAGCGCCGGATCGAGGGTGAGGGACCCCACGGTGAGCTGGGTGTTGTTGGCGGCGAACGTCGCCATCTTCCCGGCTGCCTGCTCGAAGATCATGAAGAACAACATGGCCCCGAACCACAAGGGGATGTAGGCCTTGACGTGGCTGCGTTCCGCCGCCGTGACGCGCGGGCTGCGCAGCATGACGGCGAAGTAGCCGACGGATGCGCCGATCGAGATCGTGGCCACGGTGTCGACGATCGCCGACGGCGCGTCCCCCTCCAGCGCGTTGTAGAGCAGGAACAGCAGACCCGCGCCGACCACGATGCCGATGCTGACCAGGCCGAGGCGCCGGCGTCCCTGCGCGGTCAGCGGGTCGGGCACCTGGGCGCCGATGCCGTGCAGCGCCTTGCGTCCGACGAGGAACGCCGCCAGCGCCGCGGCCATGCCGACGGCCGCGGCCGCGAAGCCCGCGTGGTAGCCCCACTGCGAGCGCAGGAACGCGACCACGAGCGGGGAGAAGAAGCTGCCGATGTTGATCGACATGTAGAAGATCTGGAACCCGGCGTCGCGTCGCGGATCCTCCTCGTCGTACAGCTCCCCCACCATGGTGGACAGGTTCGGCTTGATGAAGCCGGTGCCGAGGGCGACCAGGCAGATCCCGAGCCAGGCCGTCGGGACGGTGGGCAGCGACAGGCAGATGTGGCCGCCCATGATGATGACGCCGCCCCACAGCGTCGCCCGCCAGGGCCCGATCAGCCGATCGGCGATGAACCCGCCGGGGATGGCCAGCAGGTAGACGGCGGCACCGTAGGTGGCGACGACCGCCTGCCCCGTCGACTCCGGTAGCCCGAGCCCGCCGTTGGCGAACGTGTCGACGAGGAAATACAGCAGGATGGCACGCATCCCGTAGTAGGAGAATCGGTGTGAGTCCCGTGGAGTGGTGGGTTTTGGAGGAGGGCGTGTCCTGAGCTGATGG
>NZ_DAIOIA010000149.1:0-6474 GCF_036744435.1 Propioniciclava sp.
CCCGCTGCGATCCCCCCCGGACCGGCCGCCGCACCCGCTGCCGCAGCTCCACCACCGGCCGCAGCCCCGCCAGCAGCGGCACCACCGCCCGCAGCGGCACCACCGGCACCAGCTCCTGCACCGGCTCCGCCGCCGGCCGAGGCGGCCTGCGCCCCGGTGCCCTGCGACGCTGCGCCGGAACTCTCAGCAGCCCCCGAGGAGCCGCTAGAGCCGCCGGCGCTGCCCGAGCTGCCGGAGGACGATTTACTGTCCGCGCCCGAGCTGCCCGAGGGGCCAGACGAGCCCTGCCCGCCGTCGCTGCCCGACCCGGAGTCGCCCCCGCCAGAACCGCCGCCCGAACCGGAGGCCAGACGTCCGAGCGAGGCCGCACCCGAGGGCAGTGCGGCAAGGGCGAGGAGCCCGCCGGCACCCGCAGCACCCGCCGCCATACTCCCGACGAGCGGGGTTACGAACCGCATCAACGCCGGCATCGCGAAGAGCGCCAGCACCATCAGCATCAGACCCGTGAGCACGGCCAGCAGCCCGGTTCCGTCGTCCTGGAACACGTCAGTACCGGTGAGCTGGAACGCTGTCGCGTAGATAATTGCCGCGGCCGGCTTGTAGAGGATGAACGCCACGAGCCAGCCGACGTTCTTCTTGAACCACGACTTCCCCATTTCGGTGTTCGTCGCAGCAGCCGACAGCGGGAGGATGCCCGTCAGGATGACGAGCATGCCGCCACGGGCTACCATCAGCACGATCTGGAAGGCCGTCGCGAGAATCGCGATGAGCCCCAGAATGATGATGAGCAGCGGCCCCAGACCACCCGCGAGCGGGTTGGTCGTGAGGGCCAGCAAAGCGCTGATGTTCCCACCAAAGCAGGCACCATCACCAGCGACATCGCATTCCAGCGACCCGTTGATGATCCACACGGAGAACGCATCGAACGCGGCAACCAGCAGGCCAACCACGGTCACGCCGGCTCCTGCAACACCAATCAAGGTCAGCAGACTCTTGATCGTCTCCCGGCCTGGCTCGGCGCGTTGCTCCCACGCCATCCGAGCGCCGCCGATGATGATCGAGACCACCGCGGCCGCGCCCATGTACCACCAGAGCGACGATTGCAGGAACAACACCGCTCCTCCGGCTCCCTGAGGGCCGGAGGGGAGCAGACCTGCGACGAATCCGGTTGCACCACCCATGAGGATGATCGCGCCCAGGATCAGGCCTACCCGGCCTACCGCCGCGATGCCCTCTCCCTGGCGCAACCGTGTTGCGATCATCATCCCAAGGATGACGATCGAGATCGCCGCGATGGCGAACGAGATCCACGTGACGTATCCGAGGATTGTCACGATGCCCTCAGAACCCGGTGCGCTCTCGCCCGCGCCGATGGGCGACGAACCTCCATCACTCGTCAGGTTCGGCGTTCCGATGTTTACCCACAGCGTGCCGAGTGAGGCGACAGCCTTGCCGAAGGCTTCGAGGACGGCGTTCGCCATGTTCTCGATAGCGTCACCGATTGCGCTCTTGGCAATTTCTTCGGCGTTGCATCCGAAATCGAGCCAGCCACAGTCAGCCATTCAGAATCACTCCCCCCAGGGCGTGTAGCCATTCGTGTTCGGGATGGCGGCGATGTTGAGTGGCTGCGCCACGTCGGTGCTGATCTTCCAATCGCCGTCCTGCCAGATCAGCTCGTAGACCCCTGAGACCGTTACCGGCTCCGCGCCGCTCGATGTCCCTACAGCCAGGTCAATGCGAGCTGTGTTGCCGTCGTATTTGAGAATGCGGAAACCTTCGATGGTCATGCGTCCCTGCGCGCCGGAGCCCTCGCCCAGTTCCGCCATGAGGGTGTCGCGGTACTGGCCTTCGGACAGCGCGTACTGAGCCCAGGCCGTGGCGGTGGAGGGGTCGGACCCCTGAACGATCGCGTTCGCGGCCATGAACAACGCACCTTCGGGTGAGTGCTGGAAGCAGGTTCTTACCCCGGAGGCGTCGCTGTCTGCCGGACCGAAGGTCGAGGAGACCGGGTAGGCCGTGGTCCCTTGATACGGCCATTCCGCCTCCGGGGCGGCTGTGACGGTTCCTTCCAGCGTTTCGCCGGCCAGGCCACACACGCTCTCGCCGCCCGCGTCTGCCGTAGGTTCGGTAGACGGGGCGGCGGAGGGTGTACTGGTCGACGTTGGCGCGGGCTCGGCATCGTCTCGGGTCACGATGTTGACGCCCACGATGATGCCGGCCACGACAAGGCCGACCACGACGACGGCGGCCGCGATGAATCCGGGCCGCGTGTAGGGGCTCTGCTCGTTCTCTTCGTCAGCCATGATCTACCTCCGTCAGCCGCCGGCAATCGTGCCGATCCAGGCGGCCCCGGCACCGATCACGATCGCGCCGGCCATCGGCCACAGAATCTTGGGCAGGGCGTCGTGGCCCTCGCCGCGGCGGAAGCTCACTGCGATGAGGATTCCGCCGATGATGATCGCGCCACCGACGACGGCGTAGCCGATCCACTTGAGCCACGCCATGATCGTCGTGACGCCTTCCGTTCCGGGAGGCTGCACCGGGTCAGGGTCGGGAATCTGCGCGGGCACGACTGCTGCGAAGTCGTTCACAGCGGTCAGGAGTTCCAGAGCGGTCATCGTTCTTCCTTCCAGTTGGTGGTGCCGGCGGCACCAGGTCCAAGAATCACGCGCAGCTCGTCGACGAGTCGACGAACCTCGCGTGGGGCGTCGTTGAGAGCCGGCGGCTCCCCCAGTCGCCACGACTCAACCCACGGAACGTTCCACGTCCGGGGCACTCCCCCGCTCACGACCTGCGCGAGGTCGCGGAGGGGACGCGGGAGGCGGCCGGGTGCGTCAGCGACGATCACCAGGCCGAGCACGTCGACCGAAGGCACGAGGCCTCCGGCCCACTGCATGATTGCGGTCTGTGCAGCTCGGAGCCCGTGCGCGTTCGAGCGCGCCACGAGGACCACCGGGGCCGGGGCCGGCGCGGGTGTCCGCGGCCAGGCGTGGCCCGCAGCGGGCCACTCGGGTGCGAGCCCTGCCAGCGTCGATTCTCCGGCCCCGCCATGCGCTCCGACCCACCACAGTTCCGCCGGCCGATGCTGCTCGACGATGCGGAGCTGGTCGACGTGATCGGGCACGGGCACCCCGCGTTGCGGGGCGGTCGGGCCGGTCGGACGAGCCACCGGAACGTCCGTGGTGGCTGCGATGGTGGGCGGGGGCGACGCAGGCCGAGACAACCACGGGTTGTTCTGCTCTGTCACGATGCGCCTTCTCCCTCAATAATTGGGTGTGTAGTCATCTACAAGGCCATCCTACGTCCCCACCCCGATAGGGAGCAATAGCATGCATCAGAACGTAATAAGCAGCTACATCTACCCACACGCATCTACATCGTCTACACTCGCAGTATGCGTACGAGACTCCGGGTGCATGCCGTGACCTCAGGACTTGACGCTTTTTTCGAGGGTAAGCACGAATCCCTCACCGTTCCAGAGGTCGCCGAGCTGTTGAACATGACCAAGCCCGGCGTCTACAAGTGGCTGAAAGACGGGGTGATCCCCGGATACAAGGTGGGCTCCACGTGGTTCATCCTGCGCGACGAGCTGAAACAGACGCTCTCCGCAGGCGCGAACACGAAGCGAGCATCCGGCCCGACTGTGATCCTCGGAGCGGAAACGGAAGCTGACACGACTAAGGGAGAGTAGCCATGAGAAGGATCGGGACCGCGGCACTCGTGATCGTTGCTGTAGCGACGTTGACGGCCTGCACGGCAGATGACGGAGGTGGGCCGTCACCCACGCCGAGCAGCAGCAGCTCCGGCCCGTTCCTTCCCTCGGTCGATCCGAGCACCCTCAACCCCGTGCCGCCAGGCGTGATCGACGAGGACACCGGAGAGACCTACGCACCGCAGCCCGTCCCGGAGTGGGACGACGAGTCGCGGGCGAGCGTCATCGCCGCCGCAGAGACGGCGATGCGCGCCTACGGGCGGCCCGATCTGGCGTTCGAGGAGTGGTGGGCGGGGGTCTCACCACTCCTCGATCAGAAGGCCAGTCGTGACTACGCCAACCTGAACTCCTCCCGCATCCCCGTAACCAGCGTCACGGGCGCGGGCGTCATCATCGACGACACGAGCGCCTACGTCGCCACCGTCGAAGTGCCGACGAACATCGGCCCCTGCACGGTCATTCTCAGCCGCGCCGACGCCGAGTCACCGTGGCTCGTGAGCCGCTTCGGCCTCCCGGAGGGGTGGCACTGATGGCTGACGGCCAGCCCAAGGGCGGCGCGCTTGCGATCGCTGTCGTGCCGCTCCTCATCGTGGGCGGCGCGTTCAGCTTCCTCCTGATGGGAGGCGATGACGGATGCGCTCCCATCCCAGCATCCGGCAGCGGCAATACGGTAAGCGTCAGCATCGACCCGAACACCGTCCCGGACACGATAATCGCCGGCTACAACCATGAGCAGCTCGTGAACGCCGCGCACGTCATCCAGGCCGGAAAGGATCTCGGGCTCAACGTCCGAGACCAGACCATCGGCGTCATGACCGCGATGGGCGAATCCAGCCTGCGCGTCGTCGACTACGGCGACGCCGCGGGACCGGACTCCCGTGGACTGTTCCAGCAGCGCGACAACGGCGCGTGGGGCTCGTACGACGACCGCATGGACCCGTACATCAGCTCCACCAACTTCTTCAAAGCCATGATGCAAATCCAGGACCGCGAGTCGCTGGAACCAACGATCGTCGCCCACCAGACGCAGGGCAACCTCGACCCGTACCACTACACGCCGTTCTGGGGTCCAGCCGTCGAGGTCGTCGAATCCCTCTCCGGGACAAGCACGGGCTTGAACCCCGGCAACCCGAATCCCGGTGGCGAATGCGCATCCGACGTGCCAGGCGTGGTCAGCGCGAGCGGCTGGGCTGCTCCCGGTGCAGGACCGATCACGTCGCCCTACGGCGGCCGCGTCCACCCGATCTACGGCGACTACCGCTTCCACAGCGGCACCGACCTGGCAGCCGGCGGCTGCGACGGCCCGATCTGGGCCGCGCAAGACGGCGTAGTGACCTTCCGAGGATTCGACGACGCCGGCAACGGCACCATCACCGTCGACCACGGCGGAGGCGTGCAGACGAAGTACCTGCACATGTACGAGTCCGGTTTGCTCGCCAACGTCGGAGACAAGGTGACGGCAGGCCAGCAGATCGCGGCCACTGGAAGCAGCGGGCAATCCACCGGATGCCACCTGCACTTCATGGTCATCGTCGACGGCGAGACCGTCGACCCGGAGGCCTACCTGGCCCAAGTCGGAATCACGCTCGGATAGCACGAAGGAGAACCATCATGACCAGCACAGAGACAGTCCCGACGTGGCCGAAGATCGACGCCCTGACTCGCCCGGACGGGAGCGGCGAAGTGACCATCAACGGCACATCGCACCCGATCGAGACGAACAGCATCGAGGACGCGCGCAGCGCGATCCTCGCCCGCGTCACGGAGACCGCGGCCAAGATGCAGCGCGCCGTGCGCGTCACCACGGCCGGGCCTGACGGCGAATGGCCGCTTATCGTCCACCCGGACGGCACCGTGGAGGAAGACCCCGAGACGGCAGCCAAGCCGGCCCCCGAGGCGGTCGACGACACGACGCTGCCCCCGGTCGACGAGGCGACCGTGCCGGCCCCCGGCGCGCACGCCGCACCCGCGGCGTTCTCCTCCGCGCCTATCGTGCCCGCAGCGCCTCAGTTCGCCCCAGTGCCGCAGCAGCCCTCCTACGCGCCTCAGGCACCCGCAGCGCCCGTCTACGGCGGTGCGCCGCAGCAGGGCAACGAGTGGGTGCGCAGCTCCGCGGCCCCGCCCGTCGACCAGGAACAGCCGCAGTCGCGGCGCGCAGCTCGACAGTCGTTCCTCACGCAGGAACAAGTGGAAGAGCCCGCCACCCAGGGATGGCGCGGCCTCCTGACCAACATCGGCATTCGCATGACGCCGAGCGAGTCCGAGCGCGCCGAGCGCTCCGACGTGCAGGCCGTGAGCCAGCACTGGCCGGGACCGCGCACGATCGCGATCGTCAACGGCAAGGGCGGCGCGGGCAAGACCCCGACGACCGTCCTCCTCGCGGCCGTGTTCGCCCGCTACGGCGGCGCAGGCGTACTGACCTGGGACAACAACCAGACTCGCGGCACGCTCGGCTGGCGCACCGAGCAGGGGCCGCACGAGGCGACCCTCCTCGAGTTGTTGCCCCAGGTCGATCGCCTCCTCAGCACGGGCGCACAGTCCGCGGACCTCGCGCACTACGTGCACCACCAGACGCGCGACCGGTTCGACGTGCTGCGCAGCAAGCCGATGGCCCTCGCGCACGAACAGCGCGTGGAGCCCGAGGACGTCGACGCGATCCACGCCGTGGCCGCGAAGTACTACCGGCTGATCTTCATCGACTCCGGCAACGACGAGTCCGACCCGATGTGGCTGCGCATGATCGACCACACCGACCAGCTCGT
>NZ_DAIOIA010000150.1:0-5937 GCF_036744435.1 Propioniciclava sp.
GTGCGCTCGACGCCGGGGGCGGCCAGGGCGGCGGCCTCCAGGTCGGCGTCGGAGATGGCGGGGGAGACCTCGAGCCGGTCGCGGACCTTTCCGGCGACCTGCACGACGCAGGTGACGGTCTCCTCGACCAGCAGGGAGGCGTCGCTCACCTGCGGGAACGGCGCGTACGTCACCGAGTCGGTGTGCCCCAACCGCGACCACAGCTCCTCGGCGATGTGCGGGGCGACCGGAGCGATCATCAAGACCAGCGCCTCAGCGGCCTCGCGGGGCACCGACTCCAGGCCGGTCAGATGGTTGTTCAGCATGATCAGCTTCGCGATCGCGGTGTTCAGCCGCATCTGCTCCATCTCGGCGGTCACGTCGACGATCGTGCGCGCCAGCAGGCGTGCCGTCTCGGCGTCGGGGGCCGCGTCCGTGACCGTCACCTCGCCGGTGTGCTCGTCGACGATGTTGCGCCACAGCCGCTGCAGGAACCGCTGGGAGCCCACCACGGCGCGGGTGTCCCAGGGACGCGACAAGTCCAAGGGGCCCATGCTCATCTCGTACACCCGGAAGGTGTCCGCGCCATAGGTGGCATACATCTCGTCGGGGGTCACCATGTTCTTCAGCGACTTGCCCATCTTCCCGTACTCGCGGTGGACGCGCGTGCCCTCGTGGGTCCAGAACGGCTCGCCGTCCTCCCCGGCCTGCTCCACGACCTCCTCGGCGGGCACGTAAACGCCGCGGTCGTCGGTGTAGGCGTGGGCCTGCACGTAGCCCTGGTTGAACAGCTTGTGGAAGGGCTCCACCGAGGAGACATGCCCCAGGTCGAACAGCACCTTGTGCCAGAACCGGGAGTACAGCAGGTGCAGCACGGCATGCTCCACGCCGCCCACGTACAGGTCGGCGCCCCCGGTGGTCAGCGTCCCGTCGGACTGCTTGCGCGGCCCCATCCAGTACTGCTCGATCGCCGGATCGACGGCATAGGAGGCGTCCTCGGGATCCAGGTAGCGCAGCTCGTACCAGCACGAACCCGCCCAGTTGGGCATGGTGTTGGTGTCGCGTCGGTACGTCTTGGGCCCCTCGCCCAGATCCAGCGTGACCTCGACCCAGTCCTGCGCGCGCGACAGCGGCGACTCGGGGTTCGACTCGGCGTCGTCGTCGGCATACACCTTCGGTTCGAAGTTCGCCACCGGAGGCAGTTCGACGGGCAGCAGCGCATCCGGGACGGGGATGACGCGGCCGTCGGTCGTGTCGTAGACGACCGGGAACGGTTCGCCCCAGTAGCGCTGGCGGGAGAACAGCCAGTCCCGCAGCCGATACGTGGTGGTGGCCCGCCCCGCCCCCTTCTCCTCCAGCCAGGTGGAGATGACGGCCTTCGCGTCGGCGATACCCAGCCCGTTCAGGCTGATCTCGGCGTTGGCGGAGTTGATGACGACGCCGTCTCCGGAGTAAGCGCCCTCGTGGCCTTCGGGCGCCTCGACGGTGGCGACCACCGGCAGCTCGTAGGCGGTCGCGAAGTCGAAGTCGCGCTGATCGCCGGACGGCACGGCCATGATCGCGCCCGTGCCGTATCCCATCAGGACATAGTCGGCGATGAAGATGGGCAGCCGATCCCCGTTCACGGGGTTCGTGGCGTAACCGCCGGTGAAGACGCCCGTCTTGGCGCCCGCGTCGGCCTGACGCTCCTCGGCGGTCTTCGCGGCGGCCGTGGCCCGGTAGTGGGCGACCGCTTCGGCCGGGGTCGCGGCACCGCCCGTCCAGGCCGCGGGGACGCCCGTGCCCCAGGACGGCGAGGCGGCGACCAGCTCGTCCACGATGGCGTGCTCGGGGGCCAGGACCATGTAGGTCGCGCCGAACAAGGTGTCGGGGCGCGTCGTGAACACCGTCAGCGTCTCGTTGAGGCCCACGACCGGGAAGTCGACGTGCGCGCCCTCGGAGCGGCCGATCCAGTTGCGCTGCATGCTCTTGACCTTGTCCGGCCAATCCAGCCGGTCCAGGTCGGCGACCAGACGGTCGGCATAGGAGGTGATCCGCATCATCCACTGGCGCAGGTTCCGCTTGAACACCGGCTTGTTGCCGCGCTCGGAACGCCCGTCCGCGGTGACCTCTTCGTTGGCCAGAACCGTGCCTAGCCCCGGGGCCCAGTTGACGGGGACGTCCGCGACGAACGCCAGCCGGAACTCACCCAGCACCTGCTCGACCTCGGCGGCGCTCAGTTGCGTCCAGGCGCGGCCGGTGAACGGTTCGGGGAGCGCGCGCGACCCGTCGGCGAACTGGGCGATCAGGGTCTCGATCGGGCGTGCCGAACCCTGCGATCCGTCCGGCGCCGTCGCCTCGGGGTCGAACCAGGAGTTGAAGATCTGCAGGAAGATCCACTGCGTCCACCGGACGAAACCGGCGTCGGTCGTCGCGAAGGAGCGCTGCTCGTCGTGCGCCAACCCCATGCGACGCAACTGGCGGCGCATGGTCGCGATGTTCTCATCGGTGGTGATCCGAGGGTGCTGACCCGTCTGCACCGCGTACTGCTCGGCGGGCAGGCCGAACGCGTCATAGGAGAGGGCGTGCAGGACATGGTGGCCGGTCATGCGCTTGAAGCGGCCGACCGCGTCTGTGGCGATGTAGCCCAGCGGGTGCCCGACGTGCAGCCCCTTGCCCGAGGGGTAGGGGAACATGTCCAGCAGGTAGAACTTCTTCGCGGTCGCCGCATCGACGCCCGGGTCGGGATCGGGGGTGCGGAAGGTGCCCTCGTCCGCCCACCGCTGCTGCCACGCCGTCTCGATCTGCTCGGCCAGCGCGGCGGTGTAGCGCTGGGCTGGCACCTCGCTGGCCGGTTGCGCGGCGGGGGAGGGGCTGGACGCGTCGGAGTTGCTCATTGATCCTGTTCCTTGTCTGCCCGCACGGACCATGCGGTGCCATCTGACGTCCACGATTCCTGTCGCACTCGCCCGAACGACGGGCGGTGGGGGCGGCCACGCTGATGCGACGCAGCCCTCGCGCGTGCGGGGCGCATCCGCTGAAGATCAGCGCAGCCCGATAAGGAGTCCACGAGGCACAGTCATGGCGGCGACTTTACCGCACCCGTTCTCACCCGGGTGCTGCACGCTGCGCGCTGGCCACGTGATTTAGGTTAGGCTTGGCTTAGTTATTTCGAGAGGGAGTGGGCATGGCCTTCAAGGACGCGCGGCGTGAACGTGGTCTCTACCGGGCGGAGGTTCTCCGGACCGAGCGGGTCACCCCGCACATGATGCGGGTCACCGTCGCCGGAGATGACCTGACCCGGCTGCCCCACCACGGTTATGACCAGTGGTTCCGGCTGTTCCTGCCCCGTTCGTCCGGCGACACGGACTTCTCTGCGGTCCCCGAACAGTTCGGCGTGGCCAGTTACGTGAAGTTCCTGCTGAACTCCCCGGCAGCGACCCGCCCGGTCGTGCGCAGCTACACGGTGCGGGCGTTCCGCCCCGACGCGGGCGAAGTGGACATCGACTTCGTGACGCACGGCGACCTCGGGGAGGCGGGCCCCTGGGCGACACGGGCGCAGCCGGGCGAACGCGTCATGCTCCTGGATCAAGGCCGCGGCTTCGATCCGCTCCCATCGGCGGGCGCCCACCTGTTCGCCGGCGACGAATCTGCGCTGCCCGCGATCCTGGGCATCCTGCGCGACCTACCACGAGACGCCCGCGGCGTCGCCGTGCTGGAGGTCATCGACGCCGACGACGCACAGCAGCACGAGGCGCCCGACGGCGTCGAGGTGCGCTGGATCGCCCGCGACGACGGTGCCCGGCCGGGTTCCGCGGCGCTGGCGGCGCTGCAGGGGGTACCGATCGACGACCCCGGGACGCTGGTGGCCTACCTGGCCGGCGAACAGGCGCTTCCCGCCGAAGGGCGACGACACCTGGTGAACGCCGGCGTGCCGAAGAACAGGATTGTCTTCACCGGATACTGGCGGCTGGGCAAGGCAGCCCTCTAGGAACGTGCCGCCCTGGCATCAGGACAGCCGGCGGCGCATCTCGCGCACCACCGCGTCGAACGTCTCCTGGCTGACCGAGACGGACACGCGCCGGACTCGCCCCGGATCGACGCGCAGCACCCGATTGACGCGCACCTCGCTGCGTCGCCCCTGTTGATCCCAGGCCCCTGAGCCGATGTCCACCCAGAACCTGCCTGCGCGGGCCTCCTGGGCTGCGTCCCGGTCATGGTCGACGCTCGTCATCTGCAAGGCCAGCAGCCAGGCGCCGTCGCGCCCGATCAGGAGCACCGGGCGGTCCTTACCGCGGCTGTGGTCCTCCTCGTAGGGCACCCACGTCCACACCACCTCCCCGGGGTCGGGATTCTTGCCCGGCACCGGGGAATAGCTGACCTGCGGCATGCCCGGGTAGTCGCCCGGGTAGCGGGGAAACGCCTCACCCGTCGGGCGCGTGTCCCGAGCGGTGGGGGACGGCGTCCGCCGGGTCTTCGCCGATGACGTCGTCGTGTCGCGCGTCCAGGCATGCAGGCCAGCGCGGATCGTGTCGCCCAGAATGCGGCCCAGGGCGGACAGCAACGTGGTGCTCATGCGAGGTAGCGGGGCAGTGGGCCGTAGTGGATCGGCCCCCGGTCGGGCACCGGGGCGGGCGTGGGATGGCGCCGGGCCTGCCAGGCGTCGCAGTAGGCCCGGGAGTCAGGCAGCCAGAGGGTGCCCGCGGCCAACGCGAGCGGCACCAGGCTGCCGATCATCCAAGCGTTGCCCAGCAAGGTCAGCAGGCCCACGCCGACGGCGACGAGCCCAGCGATCCGGGCCCAGCCGTACCCCTTCCAGCCGTAGTAGCCCACGATGATGCCGCCGGCACCCACCGCGACTGCGACCGCGAACAAGGCGGCCACCATGCCGATCCGCACCAGGGAACCGGGCTCCGTCGCGACGACGCCGTTCAGCCAGGCGGCCTGCGCGAACGTCTCCACCGTCTTGCTCACCCAGAAGGCCACCAGCAAGCCGATGACCAGCACCGTGACAGCGAGGTAGGCCAGGACGACGCACGCCCAGATCGACCACGGCCGACGCGGTTCACCGGTCACGGGGTGGAGTCGGGGCTCCGGAGTCGCACGGGCCTCGGCGATCGGCATCCCGAGGTCGGGCGCCGGGACGGATGGCGGCGCTGCGGGCTGGGTCGACATGCTGGCCAGTCTAGGCGGGCGAGCCTTCCACGCGGCCCGGGTCCGTCGGGCGGCACCGGAGGGTCTCACTCACCAGGGATCGACGAGGTAGTACTGCAGCGTTCGCGCCAACGGGCCCAAGAGCGCCTGGCTGGTGGCGTGTGGCCGCGACGTGCGGCGCCCCAACTGCACCCCGACGAGGGCGCTGGCGGCGAGTTGCGCCCGCAGCGTCGCGTCGACGTGCCCGAAGTGGGTGGCCACCGGGAAGAACACCTCACGTGCCACCATCTCGATCGCGGCCCGCGCGCGGGCCGCTCCATCCCCGTTGGGACCGTCCATCAGGTTCTCCAAAGGGGCGGGGGCCGTCGGCCCCTGATGCTCCAGCAGCAGTCGTACTGCCCGTCGGCCCACCCCCTCGGTGGGCCCGTCCAGGACGGAGGTGACGTCGCGCTCCACCTCCCAGGTGGCCCCGGTCAGGGCCAGCAGGAACAGGGCCGCCTTCGAGGCGAAATAGTGGTGCACGAGCGCCGGATCGACCTCTGCTTCCCGGGCGACCGCACGCAGGCTGACCTTCTCGTAGCCGTCGCGGAGGAACAACGTGTTCGCCGCGGCGCGGATGGTGCCTTGGGTGTCGCTTCGACCCGGGCGGCGTCCGCGCGGCCGCGTCGGGGTAGTCATGCCGGCTTCTCTCGTCCGGTCGTAGGGAGATGGGGGTGCGATCTACTCGGGGATATGGTGCTCTGTCCTGGTCGCGGGCACAAGCGGCTAGATGTACTCGGCCATCAGGTTGGTGACACTCGGCTGATCGGGGGTTTGCCTCCGAGT